>NZ_JBCPXV010000008.1:0-100151 GCF_039581225.1 Ornithinibacillus proteolyticus
TGGTGTCCTTTTTGTTTACTTTAATATCAGAAAATTGCGTGCAAAAAATAATAAGCATGGTCCTTACCGTTAAAACGTTGGTAAGGACCATGCTTATATTAATTTACTGGGGTTTTGTCCCAGCCTCATCCGTTTATTAAATATACTGGATGTTATTATAGATTCGTTATATTTGTAATTTTTATACATTTGGGTCTTTTGGCTCATTTACTATTTATCCCAAATTATGGTAGTTTTGGTGTAACAACTAGGGCGAAACACAATAAATTATTTAGATAAAGGGGTTATTGTTTAAGAAAAGGAATTAAGAAAGAAAAGAATTATTCTGTTATACATTTTTATTATCCATAAAGGGAGGATGAGATATAAAAGTAAAACAGCCTCCGGTCATTTTTATTTAGTTGACTCCGGTGAAACTGTTGCTGAATACGGTATGGATGTAACATTTTTTTATGATACTAGTCTTAATGCTGTTGGTGTGAAAGGAAGTAATACCTGGACTCTAAGTAAAAAATCTGGTTGGAAAGTAGACGACTGGGATTATACTGATACAATTTCGAATCAATATGTGGCTCAAGTAGGTATTTTTGGTTTATCTAAGGATAATAGACATAATAATACCGCGGAAATAAGGGTATATTGTGATCATTATGGAAATATAACGTTAGACATCTTTGATAATCATATAGGTCCTTATTACTGTTGTAATGTTGGCTGGTAATAAGGACCTTTTTTATTTTTTTCATAAATATTTTTTTAAAGGCGTATATTATTTTTCCGAGCTAGGAGTGATGCAGTGATTAGGTCTTCCCTCATTTTTCTGATACTAATTTTATTATTTGGTCTTTCGGCTTGCGTCTCACAAGATAAAGATTCTTCCACAATTACTAGTCCTTCTGAAAAAACAAATAAGCAAGGAAAGGAAAATAGTGAGATAACTATTGATAATATTGAACTATCTAATGAGATATCGAGAGCTTTTGGTATCGAAAGAAAATCATATATTCTAACAGATATTGAAGACATGGAAGATAAATTGGATGAATTATATGAAGACAGTAGTCAAATTTATCAACTTATCTTAGATGCACTTTATAATAATGATAATGAATATGAAAGAGCATCTACTACAGTCATTTTAATTAATAAAAACTTGAAAGAAGTAGTTTTAGGGTTTAAAAGTAAAAATAACGAAAAAATAGGAACTTTTATACGTCTAGATGGTAACGAAGAATGGCAAACTTTTGAGATAATTGAAGACTGACATTTAATCGTAGTAATGGGTTCCAAAAGTAAGGGTGTTTAATTATTAAGTCCTTATTATGTTCATAATGCTCCCAAAATATAGTTCAAAGCTGTTTTTTACTAAACAGATTTTATCAAGGGTGCGATGCCCTAAAATAAGATACAAAAGCAAAAGAAAATAAGTAGGCAATGGTTATCATTGTCTAATAGGTGCTTTAGTTTAACAAGATAATATAAATAATACGGTTTTAAATTACAAGTTTGGTTAATAAAGGTAACTTAGTATAGAACATTTTTTTAATGTCTATTTAATGGAGTTCCAGTAACTGTAAAAAGAGTATATAACTTTATTATGATATCGATCTGGATTGAGAACGGTACTGTGCGTTAGAAACGTATTTTAGTATAGAAATATTTTTTTATCTAACAGTGATATTGGAAAACAACTAAAAAGAAATCTTGATGTATCTAATGTTGTAAACGGGCACATTATTTCAGCACCCCATTTCCGAATTTGTTCAGCGAGAAATCTGAAATAATGTGCTAATTTTTCCAAGTTATTTCGGAATATGAAAAACTCTAGTCATAATAATCCAGTTTCAAACTCAAAAAGAGAACCCTAAAAAGGGTCCTCAACTTTCATGAAATGTTCTAACTCAACTCTTACTTTATAAACTTCCTTCATATGGAGTACTACTTTTATCTCTCCTCCTAAGGTGACAAACCAATCAAAGTCCTTTTCAAGCATTGCGTTAAAATACTGCCTTTGATCAACAGTTCAAAGGAATATCCTTGTTGTAACCAGTAATCCTGGTGTCCAATCCATAACCTCCATTCATGCTCTTCATGATTAAAAACAATGATTCCATCTGTCATCATATACCACTATCTTCAATTGCTAAGCGTACTACTTCTTCATTGATTTGTTCTTTCTTTAATTGAGCTCCGAATAGTAAGCTATTTATCGTTAACGTATTAATGACACGTGGCCACCCCTGAGATCTCAGGGCAATTGCCTCTAACGCGGTTTCGGTAAAGATAGGCATTTTTGCTCCTGCTAACTTCAGATGGTGTGCGATATACTTAGATATTTCTTCTTTCGCAAGAGGCTGCATCTCATATTTCATTATCAATCGCTGGGCTAAAGGGCGATGATGATTAATAGACAAACGTGTCTTTAGGTGTGGAAGTCCAGCTAAAACCAAGATAAACGGATTCGTTGAATCCATTTGAAAGTTAAAAAGAATGGCTAAATCCTGTAAAAAAGCATCTTTGGCCATATGCATCTCATCAAGTATAAATACAGGGGTAACTTTTCGTTCATTCGCCATTCGTTCAATCCCTTGTTGAATTTGACGAAATAAATCTACTTTGCGAAATGTAGGTTCTTCTCCAAGGCCATAAACTAAACCACGATAAAAGTCCATAACTCCTCCTGTTGAAAGAGGGAAATAAACAACATGATACAAAGAAGGATTAAGGGATTCTTTGAAAGAACGCAAAGTAAATGTTTTACCTGCACCTGGATCTCCGATAAGAAGGCCCATCCCTTTTGATCTTTTTAGGTAATCCAGTGCTCCAAGAGCACCTTGATAATCTGTTGATGAAAAAGCATCATCTGCACGTAAATCTTTCGAAAAGGGGGTTTGTGCCAAGGAATAAAAAGTCTTATACATCATCATTTCCCTCCATTTCTTCTGTTATGGTAAAGGGAGAACGAACTCGTTTCACGTGGGCATTGTCTTTCATAGATACAGGTACTGCCTCAGCGATTTTTTGATCATCCTCAAACACAAAAATACCCTTCTCATCAAAACGGACATCGATAGATTGTCCAATAAAACGTGGAGGCACTTCATAAAGTTGTCTGTTTAAAGTTATCGTACTATCAGCCTTGACCTTTCGATGTTCTCTCTTCAGAAAGATTGTATCTAAAATCGCTGTATTTTCTAAGAAGGTCATATTATCTAATTGTGCTTGATAAACCTCATGTGGAGTCTTTCCATCTAAAGAAGCATGGATGCCCAGGAGCTTTTCCATTGCTTTCCCAGCCTGTCGATAGGACACGCCTGTCACAGCCAGTTCCATCGCTAAATCCTGTACGACAGGACTCATCCCTTTCGCACCATCAAATGCTAAGTATTGATCCAATAAATACACATACTTTCCGGATTCTCTATCTTGGTAATAATTTCTTTCCAGTTCCACTTGTCCAAAAACGGATTCGAATTTTAATGTGCGTTTATCTTTTAAATAATATCTCTTCTTATCCCTGCCTAAAGCAATAGCTTCGTCTAATTCTATGAGTGTTTCAGCCATGACTTGAGAGAAGCTCTTCTGTAAAGCACGGTATGTAATAGTTTCTAATTCTTTCATTGTACTGTAGATATGATATCTTTTATATAGGATCCTCTTTCTGTAGTTTTTGTGTCGAAACTTAACTATACAAAAGTAGGATCCTTTTTTCATGGAAAATGCTTTTTATACTACCGCGCTCCGCTTGCTGGACCCCTTATAACTGTAAAAGTTTTGCAACTTTTACAGTTGTAAGGGGTGTATCCTCCCATAAACATTTTACTCTAACATGGTGGAGTTTCTGTTGGAACAAGATATAATGCCCCATTTTCTTCATAAAAATAGTAATCGACATATGCTTTCACAACATCCTCCGTCGTAATATGCTTAAAAGCATCTACAATAGATTCTTTATCAGGATATTCTAATACCCGATAATTCTCATCCGTTTCTTGAACAAGTGTATGCATAAACAAATCGGTCAATTGAACAATGTCATCATGCTGAATCGGATTCTGTTGACTAACTGGTACGGCTTGATTATTAGTAGTAGACACGGTTGATAGAACGAGGGCAATACCAATACTAATTCCAATAAGAATGAAATGTATTCTCATCACTATATCCTCCGACTAGATTCTATAGTATTACTATTCCCGATAATCTACTGTTACTAAACAAAGAAAGAGGAAACAGAGAGTCGGTCTCTGTTACCCAAATGAGGAAGGAAAGCAGAAAAAGGTAACTGAGAGTCGGTCTCTATGCCCTAAATGAGCAAGGAAAACAGAAAAAGGTAACTGAGAGTTGGTCTCTATGCCCTAAATGAGCAAGGAAAACAGAAAAAGGTAACAGAGAGTTGGTCTCTGTGCCCTAAATGAGCAAGGAAAGCAGAAAAATGGTAACTGAGAGTCGGCCTCTGTTACCCAAAAGTGGAAGGAGAGCGAAAAATGGTAACAGAGAATCAGTCTCTGTTACCCAACTTTGTTTACATATGTTTTTCATCCAATATTCCGATACTTTCAATATGTTGTTTTGTCGTATTATCACCAAGGTCATGTAACAATTGATATGCCTCCACCATTTCCGAATCATAGCTATCATTTGATTTATCATTATGATAAGGCATTATCGGTACATGTGCTCTCCAGAAACTATTATAGGAAGCATCATGCATATTGGCTAACTTAGCACGCAGTAAAGCAACCTCTTCATCCGTAGCATAAATCGTGAAACTATCGTTATTATGGTACTTTATTTGTGATATTTCACCACTACCTATTTCCACATAATATTTCTTTTTCTCCATTCACACCCACCTCCTGTTTTTTAATCTGTCTTAAAAGAGGAAAAGCATGTATCGAGAATAGAGATATTTTATAGTAAATCTAATAATTGATTTCGAACTAATTTATTGGAAGCATTTCGTGGTAGTCGTTCGACAAAATGAATTTCTTTCGGTAGTTTATATTTGGCTAAATGTTTTTTTGCATAGTCCAATATAGCTTCTTCACTTACTTCATTCTTGTCTGATACAACAAAGGCGATTGGTACCTGGCCCCAGTAGTCATCTGGTTTACCGGTCACTCCCACTTCTCGCACGCCATGATATGCAGACAAAACACTTTCAATTTCAGATGGATAGATATTTTCCCCTCCGGAAATAATTAAATCTTTTCTCCGATCTACTACATATAAGAAGCCTTCCTCATCTAGGTAACCTAGGTCACCTGTTGAAAGCCATCCATCTCGGAAACTCTTCTCATTTGCCTCTAGGTTATTATAGTAGCCTTTGGTTACCATTGGCCCCTTTACATAGATCTCCCCTATTTCCATAGGAATTTCTGTATCAATCCTGATTTGTGCAGGAAATAAGGCCTTTCCAGCTGAGCCAATTTTACGAAACGCATCCTTTGGACTCAATGTTACGATTTGAGATGAGGTTTCTGTCATACCAAATGACTGAAAGACTGGGATGTTTCTGTTGGTTGCTTTTTCTAATAACGGAACAGGAGCTGGTCCACCCCCTAATAGCATACAGCGAAAATGACTAGGAAATGGTTGATCGCCTTGTACCTCGATAATTCGTTGTACCATTACTGTGACCACTGAAGCTATCGTTACACCACGATGATAAATCGCGTCAAGAACTACCTGTTCATGAAACTTCTCAACCAAATATACTGGCATTCCATAAATGACACTCTTAAAGAAAATAGATAATCCACCAACATGAAAAAATGGAAGAACAGCTAGCCATTTATCTTTTTCTGATAATCCCAGATTTAATGCAGAACCGATAGCACTCCACCAGTGATTACCATACGTATGAATAACACCTTTGGGAAATCCTGTCGTTCCCGACGTATAGATGATGGTGAATGGATCATCAAGGTTAATTTCAGTAACAAGTGTAATATTTAATGGTTTTTCTCTTTCTAATGCAGTAAATCCTATTATTTGATTTGCGTTTAATTGGTTAGCCTTTTCCAATAAGTCATCTTGACTAATGACTGTGTTAATCTTGGCATCGTTTACTTGGTAATTTAGCTCTTCCTTAGTTAATCGTGTATTTAATAATACGGCAACGGCTCCTAAGTAGCTTAGGGCATGTACTAGCCGTATCATGGTTGGGTCATTATTGGATAAAATGCCTACATGGCTTCCTTTTTCAATTCCAAGATTGGCTATTTTTTTTGCTAATTCCTGACTTTGCTGCATTAATTCATAGAATGTAATCACTGAACCGTCGACCATTTCGATGGCGGGTCGATTGGGTGAAAGGGTTGCCTGTTTGGTAAGCCAGTGTGGCATAATTTCCGCCATAAAATCACCTCTTGAAAGAAGAACCTTTGCCATATCGCAAAGGTTCTTCTACTTATTCATTGCTTATTATCCATCGTTTACTTTCAACTACGCAACAGCCTCCGCTTTATTAAGGGAAACGTGGGAATTGATCGAAGTCTGGTTTTCTTTTTTCTTTGAATGCATCTCGACCTTCTTTTGCTTCATCTGTTGTATAGTAAAGTAGGGTTGCATCTCCAGCAAATTGTTGTAAACCAGCTAAGCCATCTGTAGCAGCATTGAATGATGCTTTTAAGAAGCGTAATGCTGTTGGTGATTTTTCAAGAATTTCTTCACACCACTGTAACGTCTCTTCTTCTAATTTCTCTAAAGGTACTACTTTATTTACTAATCCCATTTCATATGCTTCTTCTGCATTGTATTGGCGACATAGGTACCAAATTTCACGAGCTCGCTTTTGGCCGACCATTTCAGCCAATAAACCGGCACCATAACCAGCATCAAAGCTTCCTACTTTTGGTCCAGTTTGTCCAAATTTAGCATTATCTGCCGCAATTGTTAAATCACATACAATGTGAAGAACATGTCCACCACCAATAGCGTAACCAGCAACCATTGCGATAACAGGCTTTGGAATTGTGCGGATTAAACGCTGTAAGTCAAGAACGTTTAAGCGAGGGATTTGATCTTCTCCTACATATCCACCATGACCACGAACAGACTGGTCTCCCCCAGAACAAAATGCTAAGTCGCCTGCTCCAGTAAGAATAATGACACCTACAGATGAATCATCACGTGCATCGGCAAAGGCATCAATCATTTCATTTACCGTTAGTGGCGTAAAGGCATTACGCTTTTCTGGTCGGTTAATGGTGATTTTGGCAACACCATTATATTTTTCATAAATTATTTCTTCGTAATCACGAGCTTTTTCCCATTGTACAGCCATGATACTCCTCCTTCAAATACTATGTAATAAAGTTAAAAACCATCATGTAACGATTGAATTTTTCTTATGCAGATGTATAAGTTAGCTATTCTCTCTAATCTGCTAAAATAAACTCCTTTACTATTGTACCAAAAATAAAGGGTTCTTCCACATGAATTGCATGTCCAACATTTTTCACAATCCGCATTTCGCTATTAGGTAAGTATTCATACATCTTCTGGTTGATCCGTATAAACTTATCATCTAGCTCCCCAACTATCAATAGTACAGGTTTTGGGAAGGTAGCTAAATTCGTCCACCAGCTCGGTTGACTTCCTGTTCCCATTCCTCTTAGTGATAACGCTAACCCTTCCTTCGATTGTCCAAGTCTTTCCTGTCGAATCGCCTCTTTGACCTTAGGAGGTAGCGCTTTTTGTGATTGAAATAAAGGTATGTTTTCCCAAAAATCAACAAAAGCTCTTACATCGTCTCGCTCTATTTTCTGTGCCAGTTGCTCATCGTTCGCCTTCCGGTTGTTGCGTTCTTCTTCGGACGAAAGGCCAGGTGAGGCACTCTCTAGAATGAGTGATATTAGCTGCTCTGGATAAAACATCGAATACGATAATGCTGTTCGCCCTCCCATCGAATACCCCAATAAGTGGAATTGCTGTATACCGATTTCATTTAATAATACATGAATGTCATGACAGCACTGCTCCATTGAGGTGATGGATGGTGTAAAAGTTTGTCCATGGCCGGGTAAATCAATCACAATAATTTTAAACTGGTGCTGATACGTTTCGATAAATTGGTTCCAGGTATTTGTACTACCAGTAAATCCATGCAATAGTACAATAGCCTCCCCTTCCCCGTATACTTCATACCAATAACTTGCATCTCTTATTCGTGCTCTCACTCCATCACCGTCTTCAGAATTTCTTCCTCAATTCCACTCCACAGTTTTTTATGCCAATGGAAATTATCTGTTCTATCCGTTTTCACTTCTACAACCGATAATCCTTTTTCTTGATAGCTAGACTGTAATGCTTCTTCTAGTTCCATAGCAGTTGTAGGATTATAATAAGAACCACCATACATATCTATAGCCTTTTGAAATTCAATATGTAATGGCGTCCCAAACAATGCTTCAAAATGCTTTTCATTAGACGACTGTGGTAAAAAGGAGAAAATACCTCCACCATTATTATTTACGACTAAAATGGTTATATTGAGATGATAATGTTTAGCTGCTAATAAGCCGTTCATATCATGATAGAAGGATAGATCGCCTAATAATAAGGTGACGGGTTGTCCTGAGGCTGCTGCTCCCACTCCACTAGACACCATTCCATCGATACCATTTGCCCCTCGATTCGCTAAAAGCGTAAGTTTCTTCTTACTTGTCATTAAGAATGTATCTACATCACGAATCGCCATACTATTCCCTACGTATAAACTACTATTATCCGGGATTATCTCCACTAGCGTCTTGACTGCTTCCCCCTCGGTTAGTGATCCATCCGCTACCATTGCGATATGCTTTTTCACAATCTCATTCATCTGCTTCCATTGTGCTAACCACTCATTATCTTCCGCAATAATCGTGGGCGCTTCTTCTAGAAGATCTGAGCAGAACGAAACGGGATCCGCAAGAATAAATTCAGTTGGATTCCCTACTGGTTCTCTGTAACCTTCATGGTGTTCTACCACGTATTGATTAACATCGATATGGTCTTTTACATAAAAAAGATATGCTTTGGAAACAGGCATTGCTCCAAAACGGAGAATATAATCTGGCTTTAATGCACTCCTTATTTTCTCATTACGTAAAAATGCATCATATCCTTCGATTATATTCCTAGTAGCATGTTCACCTGTCCTCACTTGTGAAAGCGGGTCCGCTATAATTGGTAATCCAAACGATTCAGCAAGAAGAGAGACCGCTTCTGCTAATTCTTCGTTTACTTGGGGGCCACAGACGATCACCCCTTTTTTAAAGGAGGATAATTTAGCTGCAAATGGTTTCATAAAGCTGTCAGACAGCCGCTTTTGTCCCTCGTGCCATATCGTATACGGCTCCTGTAGCGGTTCACCCCAGAGATTTTCTAATGAAAAGTCAGGAATTAATGGCTCCCGGAATGGGAAATTCAAATGAACTGGACCTGCATTTCCTATTAATGCTTCGTTTACCGCTCGAGCTGCTCTTGTCCTAGCATACTGTAGCATAGAAGGAATTGCTTCCGGTAGTGCCATTTCATGGAAACTCTTTACATAATCGCCAAACAGTTTGATTTGATCAATTGCTTGTGGAGCACCAACATCCCGCAGTTCATGTGGTCTGTCAGCAGTTAATGCTAGTAATGGAACCCTGCTTTGATGTGCTTCCACTATGGCTGGAAAATAATTAGCTGCAGCTGTTCCTGATGAACAAACAAGTGCCACGGGCCGTTTTGTTTGCTTTGCTAATCCTAGTCCAAAAAAAGCCGCAGAACGTTCATCCAGTACAATCCATTCTTTAATGTCTGGGTGTTCTGCAAAGGTCATCGCAAGCGGTGTTGATCGTGATCCAGGAGAAATAACGACGTCGGTCAAACCACTTTTAGACAGCTCATCGACAAAGTTAGCTATATATCTAGTTAAGTTTTCAATATGATTCATCTATGTTATCCTCCTAGGACATTCAGCATCGGTAAAAATTTAATACTTGTTTCTTCCAATTCCGCTTCCGGATCTGACTCTTTTACTACACCACAACCCGCAAATAATGAAGCCTTGTCTCCTTTAAGAAGACCGGAACGTATAGCAACCGCAAATTCTCCATTTTGATTGCTATCCACCCAGCCAATAGGCGCTCCATACCAGCCTCGATCAAGTACCTCGTGCTCTCGAATGAACTGTAGGGCTGCTTCTCGAGGCTCTCCTCCTAAGGCAGGTGTAGGGTGTAATTTTTCAATCACATCAAAGACACTATTTCCTTCTTTAAAAATCCCTTTAACCGGTGTATATAAATGCTGTAAATTTTTTAGTTTATATAATACTGGTTTATCTGGGACCTGCATTTCCTTACAAAATTCCTGTAATGACTTTTTAATCATTTGAACGACAAAATCATGCTCTTCACGATTTTTCGGATCAAAAAGCAGCTGTTCCCCAATCGCTTGGTCCTCTTCATCTGTCTTACCTCGAGGTGCTGTTCCAGCCAAACAAGTTGACAATAACGCATCCTTCTCCACCTTCACTAATCGCTCTGGTGTGGCACCTACAAAACAGTCCCCCGCTTTTTCAAAGGCAAAGATGTAACTTGTCGGTTGCGATACAATGAGGTCCTGGATGACCTTAGTAACCTGAACAGGCTCTTTAAATTCTAGCTTTAACTCTCGAGCTAATACTACTTTATTAGCATGACCAGAGGATATAAATTCCGTACCTTTACGAACAGTCTCCTTCCACTTGGTGCGATTTACTTCTTCTTTCGAGACAAGACTTGGTTTACACAACCCATCCTCTCGATAGGACGTGAGGAACCTTTCTTGTTCAGCTAGCTGCTTTGCAATTGCTTCAGGATTATCTGCTCCATTGACACATACCGTTATAGTTAAATAAACACTCTCTTCTTTTTCCATTAATAGGAAGGTTGGAATACGCAATTCATTGGTCGCAAAGTTATCCCATAAAACGGTTCTCGGCTTTAACGGATCAAAATCCATTCCGCCGATTGCGGTAATTCCTGTTCCTGGTACGTGATAAGGGTTGTTCATAATGGCCTTTTGTACCAAAGCATCCCATTTCTCCTTCAATTGATGGGAATGATTTGCTTGAATTGCATAAGCAGTCCCAATTCCGACTAGTGTAAACTTATCTAATGTACTTTTCCAGAAAGAACGATTCATATGTAAATTTGTACTCGCTTCAAAAAAATGAAGGGGATCAATATAGTTTATTCTCTTTGTGAAACTTACTAGTCTTGATTCAGAGGGAAGCAAGTCTTGTATTACTTTTCTTAAAGTAGATTCAATTGTTTCCTCTTTAACCTCTATCATTTGGTTGCCCTCCGTTAGTACGTAATAGTCCCATTTTATTCTATTCCTTTTTTTCTCGTTTCTCAAGAAATCAAGTGCCAAACGACTATATTGGTTCTGAAAGGTAGTAAATATGGATTACTTCCATATTATAATGTAACACTTTATTCAATAAGACTATTCCTTTATTATTATCCGATTAGACCACATTCACTATTTATTTCTTTTATAAGACGCTTAACTTCGTTGACACTACCTCGCTTTTTGCCTAAACTTATAGTGATATTGAAAGATAAGGGGATTACAATTATGGCAACCAACAAAGATCATATCAAGAAAGCCTTAAATGAGCGTGATGGCTTTCAGGTATGGTGGAGACTACTTAGACCTCACACATTAACAGCTTCTTTCGTACCTGTGTTTATCGGTACAATGATTGCATTAAATACAGATGGTATTCATATTCTAGTATTTCTAGCAATGTTATTAGCCTCTATCTTAATTCAGGCTGCTACGAATATGTTTAATGAGTACTATGATTATGTTCGGGGATTAGACTCCGAAGAATCAGTTGGTATTGGTGGCACTATCGTCCGTGACGGCATTCAACCAAAAACTGTACTACGCTTAGCTTTAGTATTTTATGGTATTGCACTTTTATTAGGAATTTATATTTGTATGGTATCGAGCTGGTGGATTGCTGTTGTTGGTCTTGTTTGTATGCTATTCGGCTATCTATATACAGGTGGGCCGCTACCAATTTCGACTACACCGTTTGGAGAGTTATTTTCTGGACTATTAATGGGTACCGTAATTATTGGTATCAGTTACTTCATTCAAACTGGAGAAATAAATAGTCTTGTTATTTTTATCTCTTTTCCAGTCGCTATCTTTATTGGCTGTATTATGCTAGCTAATAATATTCGTGATTTAGATGGGGATGAAAAAGGCGGACGTAAAACACTTGCCATTCTACTAGGTCGAAAGAATGCGGTGCGCTTTTTAGGATTACTATTTTTTGTTGCTTTTTACTTTACCGCATATTTAATTATCGTAGGATTTTTACCGCTATGGTCACTCCTAACCTTTATTGCTGTTATACCTGCGATTAAAGTATTGATCGGATTTAAAGGAAAAACAGAACCCCTAGAAATGATGCCTGCTATGCAGTTGACTGCTAAGACAAATACGATATACGGGTTCTTACTAGGTTTATCTTTATTAATACATTATTTCATCTAAGAACTACTTAAATTAATGATAGGAGGAGAGTTCAGATGGAATTAACCAATACATTAATGGAGTCACTTGGCATTGAAACAGTCTCGATGGAGAAGGAATTAGTCGTCATGACGATGCCAGTTGATAAACGAACACATCAGCCATTAGGATTTCTTCATGGAGGGGCTAGTGTAGCACTAGCGGAATCTGCAGCAAGCTTAGGGGCGTGTTTACATGTAGACTTGGAGAAATATCATGTATTTGGTATTGAAATTAATGCCAACCATGTTAAAAGTAAGCGTGACGGAATCGTAACAGCTAAAGCAAAGCCCTTACATGTAGGTAGATCCAATATGGTATGGGAGATTAATATTGTTGATGAAGAAGATAATTTAATCTGTGTATCCAGATGTACGATAGGCGTAGTACCAAAGAAAGGCTGATCCAAGAGGATCAGCCTTTTTAGATTATGCAAATTTAGCTTGTTGTTGTTCTATCCAACGTCGCATTTTAATAAATACTGGTACAAATAATGCACCGATAATAATTCCTTTTATTACATTGAACGGTAGGATACCAACTAACACCATACCTAACTTCACAGAATGGGTCATCTCTCCCCACCCCATCATTAATCCATACACCGGTAAAAGTATGAAGTAATTAAACACACTTAAACCAATCGCCATAATAATAGTTCCTGTAATTAAGCCAGAGACAACGCTCTTTACATTTTTAAACTTATGATAAAGAATACCAATTGGGAATACGAGTAACACACCTGCTAAAAAGTTAGCTGTGACTCCTACAATTTCTCCCCCACCTATTGCCAGGTATAATACATTTTTTATCGCAACAACGATTACTCCTGCAAGCGGCGAGAAAATAAGGGATGCCATAATGGCTGGCACATCACTAAAATCAATCTTTAAATAACTTGGTAATAGCGGAAGTGGGAAGTTAAGAAAGAATAATAATAAGGACACCGCTCCAAGTAAGGATAAAATAATAAGTCTTGCTAAGTTGGATGATTGCATTGTTGTTTTTTGCATCATCAATTCCTCCTTCATCTAGTTATCGATTCCAATCGTGATGAAGGATAGCCTAATCATAAATATAAAAACCCTAAAGCCAGACCTAATCGGGGCTTTAGGGTTTATCGTAATCAATAGGAAATAAAGGCACATAAAATGTACCATGATTTGGCTCGACCTCTTCTCCCATCCAGACTTTAACTGTCGGTCCTGGATTTTCACCAGGTCAACCATTTGCAAAAACACAAACGGCTCACGGACTTAGAACATTTGTTCATTACCGTCGGTCGGGAATTGCACCCTGCCCCGAAGTGGAATCGATATGAAATTTATATAACCATATTAACGCAACCGTATCAAATTGGCAACACTTCTGCTTCAATTCACTCGTTCTATTTTACGGTAATTAAAAAGCAGTCTAAATGGCTAAGTAAAACCATCAGACTGCTATAAGCGTATATATATTCCTAGGTAAGCATCCTGCAAAGCAAGCGGTCTAGATTAACTTAGTCCAGTGGGTTTAAACTTTCTTCCCCGGTTAAATCCGCAATCATCTCGACTAATAATGCAATTTCTTGATCCATATCTTGTAGACTTACTGTTTCTACTGGTGAATGCATGTACCTTAGTGGTAAGGATACTAATGATACTGGTACACCCTTCCCTGTATAACGCATCTTGTCTGCATCTGTTCCAGTATGACGAGGGGTTAATTCATATTGAACATCCATCTTTAGCTTTTTAGCTGCCCTTTCTAATAAATCGTTCATTTTACGGTTTATCGGAGCTCCTTTTGCTAATACTGGTCCTTTTTCTAGGCGAATATCCCCATATTTATTCGTATTGACACCAGGATAGTCTGTAGCAAATGTTACATCACATGCAATAGCCATCGTAGGTTCTATTCCTGCTGCAGCGAAATAGGCACCACCCATATTAGTTTCCTCATTTACAGTGCTTGCAGCATAAACTCCAACCTGACATCCTTTTTTCTTAAGCAGTCTTAACACTTCAGCCACAATAAAGGCACCAGTTCGATTATCTAAGCCTCTTCCAGAAACATAGCGATCCATTAGAATTTCAGGTTCGGTTTTATAAACAACTAAATCCCCTATTTGAACAACTTGCTCCGCTTCCTCTTTTGTGCGAAAGCCACAATCGATGAATAAATCCTCTAAGCCAAAATCACTTTTCAATCCACCATGGTGTTGAGCATTCACTCCTATAACTCCGGTCACCGTTTTACCGTAGCCTAATACTGTCGTCTTCATTCCAACTGCTGCATTAGGATTAATCCCACCCATTTTATCAAAATGTAAAAAACCATGTTCATCAATGCGATTAATAACTAAAGCTATTTCATCACAATGACCAGCTAACAACACTTTAAAAGGCGCATCCGGATTCAAAACTCCAATTACATTGCCAGCATTATCTGTCAACACTTCGTCTGCAAATGACTGATAATAATCACGCATCTTCCGTTGAATTACCACTTCATCACTAGATGGTGATGGTGTTTTTAATAGTTCAAGTAAAAATTCTTGGTTCATTTTTTCCAAACCTATCTCAACTCCTCTTCTATGTATCGATATTACCATCATAACAAAATTGTCCGATATCGAGCACTTTTATTTACGGAAACGATCCATTATTATTAAAATTGAATTATCAAAAAGAAATTGGAGGTCGTTATATGAGCTTAAATCATTGGTTTAATAAAGCTATCCCTAGTCAAGAATATATTGATGCAATGGAATCACATAAGGAAAATCTTCTACATATTTACAATAGTTTCACACTACCTGAGGACGAAGAATTCTTTTCAACATTAACGAATCAACACCTTCGTGTAATCGTAATTACTGAGGATTGGTGCGGGGATGCTATGTTAAATACCCCAATACTACTCCATTTAGCAGAGAAGACTAATATGGAGGTACGTATGATTCTAAGAGACCAAAATCTCGAATTAATGGATCAATATTTAACAAATGGAAAATCTCGTTCTATTCCTATTTTCATCTTTATCGATGAGTCTGGAAACGAAGTGGCTAAATGGGGCCCACGTGCAGAATCTGTCCAACAATTTGTGGATACCATTCGTGCAGAGCTTCCAAATAAAGAAGCAGCTGACTTTAAAGAAAAGTTTAATGAAATGATTCAAACGATGACCCAACGATTCGTATCAGACGAAAAAAAATGGAACGAAGTGTATAAAAGCTTGAAAAATACGTTAGCTAATTTATCGTAAGAATAAAACGAAACTTGTTTTTGAAAAAGCCGAATGATGTGCTACGTTTTTCTGATATAAATGTAAACTCCAAAGTGTGTTATCTCCACGCATGAGCTTCACTATTCGACTAGTTTGCATAGCACAAATTCACCTATACGGAACAGAACCAATCGTATATTTTCAGAATGTGCCTGGATGTACCATCATTCGCTTTTTCTTTACTTCAAACATTATTCTCCCATCTCTTTTTCTCTATAGTTCTCCAAAAATAGCACATACTAATGAGACACAGAATTAATTAGGTGAGCATATGAACATTGAACTGTTTAAGCATATTTACTTTCGTCTTCCAATACTAGTTAGACTTTTTCTAACCATTTTATTGGTCATGCTCTTTTTCGGCACAGTTATTCACTTCATCGAACCGAAGCAATTCCCAACTATTTTTGACGGGATCTGGTGGGCTGTTGTAACGGGAGCAACCGTCGGATATGGCGATTATGTACCATTAACACTATTGGGCCGAATCATTGGCATTGTCCTTATCTTAACTGGTGGTGGACTTCTCACCTTTTATATCACCCAGTTTGCAGCTACCACCGTTCAACATGAATCAGACTTATCCCGTGGCAAAATTGCCTATAAAGGAAACCATCACATTATTATCATAGGATGGAACGAGCGATCGCGAATAATGATGAACAGAATTTTAAAGCATGATCCGAAGAAAGAAATCGTCCTCATTGATCAAACGGTTTCGCAAATGTCCTATCGGGATTTTCCAATCCATTTCATCCACGGTGACCCGACAGATGATTACTTCTTGCAAAAAGCGAATATTAAGGAAGCAGAAAAAGTCGTCATTACGGCTGATGATCATAAAAGCGAAAAACAAGCCGATAATCAGTCTATCTTAACCGTCGTTGCAGTGAGAGGGAATCATGACAAAGTCCCTATAATCGTAGAGATTATGACAGATAATCAAATTGATAATGCAAAAAGAGCTGGAGCAAGCACCATTCTTCGCCCAAATGATTTCATGAGTGCACTATTGTATCAAGAAGTATTCAAAGGCCACTCTAAACCGTTCGAGACGATTATTCACTTTTTAGATGCACAACAGTTTCATCATAATGAAGTGCCGGAAGAATGGGTTGGCTACCCCTTCCACGAAATCATAAATCCATTACAAAAGAATGGCCGTCTTCTACTTGGCATTCAGCGAGATGGTGAATGGATATTTAATCCTCAACAGGAATTGTTACTAGTTAAAGGAGACATATTAATTACTTCCATACCATGGGAACGATAATGTTTTGCCCTAATCCAATATGTATGGTATAATATTTTATTGTGTGAAAAGAAACGAAGGTATAGGAGATGTTCAGCATGACAGATAAGATTGAAGTAGGTCAGATTTTTACTGGTAAAGTAACAGGTATTCAACCATATGGTGCATTTGTTGCACTTAACGATGAAGTACAAGGATTAGTTCATATCTCAGAAGTAACACATGGTTTCGTGAAAGATATTAACGATCATCTTTCTGTTGGTGATGAAGTGAACGTGAAAGTTCTAAATATCGATGAGGAGAAAAATAAAGTATCCTTATCTATCCGTGCAACGGAAGAACCACCAAAGAAACAAGCTAAGCCTCAAGCTCCAGCTAAACAATCAGTAAAACTTGAAGAAAACACTTCTGGGTTCAATACACTAAAAGAAAAACTTGAAGAATGGATTGAACAATCCGAATTTAAAAACTAATACTTGATAGCTAGAGGCTTCTCCCATCAACATTACCTACTTTTCGTTAATATTGATGGTAGGAGCCTCTTCCTATGTATTTTGATTTTCTATATGAGGAAACTACTTTATAATAATATCTAAAAGGAGGATACCATGTCACATATACAATTTTCATATCAACATGCACTAGATTTCATTAATAAGGAAGAGCTAGACAATTTAGCTGAATTTGTTACCGTTGCACACGAAGCAATACATAACAAGACTGGCCCTGGAAATGACTTTTTAGGATGGGTTGACTTACCACAGAATTACGACAAAGAAGAATACACCAGAATACAGGCCGCTGCTAAAAAAATTCAAAATGACTCTGATATTTTACTTGTTATCGGGATTGGTGGTTCCTATTTAGGGGCAAAAGCTGCTCTTGAAATGCTAAACCATTCATTCCAAAACCTATTATCTAAAGAGCAGCGTAATGTTCCACAAATCATTTTCGTAGGGCATCATATGAGCTCCACATATATGAAGGAATTATTCGATGTTCTTGAAGGTAAAGACTTCTCCATTAATGTAATTTCTAAGAGTGGAACGACGACAGAGCCTGCTATTGCTTTCCGTATTTTCAAGCAATATTTAGAAGAGAAATATGGAAAAGAAGAAGCGAAATCACGTATTTTTGCTACAACAGATAAAGCGAAAGGCGCACTTAAAGGGGTAGCCGATGACGCTGGATATGAAACATTCGTAATTCCAGATGATGTTGGCGGACGTTTCTCCGTATTAACGGCAGTCGGTTTATTACCAATTGCGGTTAGCGGGATTCAGGTAGATGACATCATGCAAGGTGCACTTGATGCAATGAATGATTTCAACGAGTCTTCTCTTGAGAAAAACATTGCTTATCAATACGCAGCAGTCAGAAATGTTTTATACAATAAAGGTAAAACGATTGAAATGCTAGTAAATTATGAGCCAGGACTACAATATTTCTCTGAATGGTGGAAGCAGCTTTATGGTGAAAGTGAAGGTAAAGATCAAAAGGGTATCTTCCCAACATCTGCAAACTTCTCAACAGACCTCCATTCATTAGGACAATACATCCAAGAAGGTCGTCGTGATCTGTTTGAAACAGTCCTTCATGTGAATCATGCAAAATTAGAGATGACACTTGAAGAGGACGAAAACAATTCTGATGGGCTTAATTATCTAGCTGGTAAAACGATTCATGAAATTAATGACAAAGCATACCAAGGTACATTATTAGCTCATACTGATGGAGGAGTACCTAATCTTGTTATTGATTTACCAGCACTAGACGCATACACATTTGGATATCTTGTGTATTTCTTTGAAAAAGCATGTGCTTTGAGTGGGTACTTATTAGGAGTAAATCCATTTAATCAACCTGGTGTAGAGGCATATAAAAAGAATATGTTTGCATTACTTGGAAAACCTGGTTTTGAAGCTGAAAAAGCAGAACTTGAAAAACGTTTAAAATAAACGAAAAGAAGCAGGAACAATAAAATAACATTTAAAGAAAGACCGAATGAATAGGACATGACCCTAATCATTCGGTTTTTTACTTCATTTTATTCTTGCTTCTTTAATTATGTATTTGCGTTATTTTCCAAACCCCGTTATCTTTATCGAGATTTATTGTAAAATATGGATCTCCTTCCCAGTTTACAATAAATACGACTGCAGAATCTTCCGTTTGATATTCGGTTAATGCATAAGCACCTGAATTACGTAATTCAAACCATTCTAACGATTCTTCTTCACTATCTAATAATTCTTCTGAAGTGATTAAGGAAGACATTGTATCTGTATCTCTTCTCGCACTAGCGTAAGCATATAATGATACGATTTCCATAGGATTTTCTTCCAATAGCATGTCTTGACTTAATTCTTCTGAATAACGTTCATATATGGTAGACGTTGTTAAAGTAAATGGCCAGCTCTCTAGACTTAAGGTATCCTCATAATTAATATGTTGATATCTTTTATCAAAAAGTAATCTCATGTCATATATACGAATATCATCTTGCGCCCTTTTCCAATCATTCTCTTCCCAATTCTTCATCGTAGTCTGTACTATCTGCGCGAGAATAGAGTCCGGGTGGTTGGCAAGAAATTGATGATATTCTTCTTTTTCCACATCTGTTACGGTAGTCATCTCCCCAACTCTTAAATAGTTATATAGATGAGTTTCTATATTACTTATAATACTATCCCGGAATAACGCCGAAAACGAATCCCCATACGTACTCAGAAGGTCTTCTGCTTCTAACGCATATAGAGCGAAACTCTCCCATCTATCCCAATCTTGGTCTTCCATGTTCGAAATATATTTCATGTAAGCAATATGAGCATCAGAAAATCCAATTTGCTCCATATATTGGATTAGATTTTCAATCGAGAACTTTACTGTTAGTGCAGCGTTTTCTGATGCTCTAGTTAAGATATAGCCTTGTTCACCTAGAACATCAATAAATTCTATTATTTTTTCAGGTCCTTCATAACTCGATGCCTCTTCTTGTAATGACATAATAGATTCATAGTCATCTATTGATATATCATAATCCAATAGTAATCGATTTAAATATTCCTGAAACGAATACTCGTAATTTGATACTAAGTAAAAATACTGCAATAAATAATCCTCACTATCTATCGCGTTTGGATCCAGATTAGCCTTTAGCGATGAAGGTGATTGAAGAAGCATTTCAATATATTCCTTCGTATCATCATGATAATACGAAGAATTACTATTCAGATCACTTAGTAAACCTTCAACCATGGTTACTGTTGGAAATGTATCAATATCTTCTATCCTAAGTTCCGCTGCAAGCCTCTCTTTAGCCTCTTCTAAGTATGCTTTCAATTCTGGATCTAATCCTTGGTTATCTTCCTCGTTATCCAAATCATCCATTTCACTATCAACGGATGCGGAAGCCTCCTCCTCTTTTTTTAAAACCTGGCGCTGCCTTTCGCCTTGTATATAATTAACGGAAAGAAAAGAAAAAAGGATTAAACCAACTATTCCAACTAGAATAGGAATGCTTTTTCGCCATTTCTGTTTTTGCCCGACCATTTCTACTTGATGAAGTAACTCCTGAATCTGTGTGAACGCTGGTAATCGTTCATAGGAATACACCATTTCAGCAAGCATGTCTGATAATTTTACATGTTGAAAATCTACTCCGTTTTCCTTCGCATCCATTTTCTCTATATTCGCATGAAGTAATTCCATTCCTTGTGCTATCCGCTTCTTTACGATATCTGAATTCACTTTAATAATGAATGATATTTGCTCAAAGGTCATTTGATGATAGTAATGTAAAATCATTGGGATTTTATACTTATCATCTAACTTAGTTAAAGCATGCTGAATAACCATATATTCTAATTTTTCAAAGTAGTAGCCGTACATCTTATAAGAGTTATTTTTGGAAATAGCAGTTTGTATTCTACGATAATCTTTCAAACTATCCATGGAAGCCCGATAAAGAGAACCCGGTAAGTCATGTCGCTCTACTCGATCTATTCCTTTGTGCAACCTAATAAACGTTTCCTGAACAACACGGACAATATTCTCTTTATCCAATCCGTACTGAAAAGCAATCTGTTCAACAGTGGATTTATAGTGGGTAACCAACTGTTTGAAGCCTTCTTGTTTATTTTCCTTTATTGATTGATATAGTAGTTCATCAGACATACGCATCCCCCAATTCTTATCTCTATATAAGTAAACGATATGGTTACAAAAAGGTTTCAAAAGACGTAAAAAAATCGATAAAACATGTTTATATTTAATGAAACCGGGTATAACTATTACCGTAAGACTTTCTCGTATTCCCCCTGTAAGCAAGGCGTATTTAAACGCTTTGCTCTTTTTTTGTCTTTTTTTGCGTTATAATAGACAATAATACATACTATTAGGAGGTAATTTGGATGAAAATTTTTGAAACGATACATGACCGTAAAAATACTCGCTCTGTCAAATGGGATATGGTTAAAAATCTATTTCAGTCTGAGGATGTCTTACCCATGTGGGTTGCAGATATGGATTTTCAAGCACCAGATGCAGTTAACCAAGCATTGATTGCCCGTGCAGAGCATGGTATATATGGCTATACAATTGTTGATGACATGGTAAAATCATCCATTGTCAATTGGATTTCTAAAAGGCATCACTGGAATATTCAATCTGAATGGCTTTCCTTTAGTCCAGGCGTTGTCACAACTTTACATATGGCAGTACAAGCCTTAACGGAATCTGAGGATAAAATAGTAATTCAGACACCAGTATATACACCTTTCTATAAAGTAATTGAAGCACATAACCGAGTAATTGTAAAAAATCAACTCTTATATTCTGAAAATAAATATCATATTGACTTTGATGACTTAGAAGAGCAATTCAAACAAGGGGTTAAGGCCTTTATTCTATGTAGCCCACATAATCCTGTTGGAAGAGTTTGGACAAGAGATGAATTAGAAGAGATTGCTAGGCTTTGTGAAGAATATGATGTGTTAATCCTTTCTGATGAAATTCATGCTGATTTAACCTTCCCGAATGTACAGCATATCTCTATTGCATCACTATCTGAATCGATTGCAGGTAGGACCGTTACGTGCATGGCTCCTTCTAAAACGTTTAATTTAGCTGGATTGCAAGCATCTTATGCCATCACCCCTAATCAAGAAATGCGGAGGAAACTAGAAAAGCAATTTGCGATTCAAGGATTTCATGGTCTAAATACGATGGGCAATACTGCACTAGAAGCAGCTTACAATCATGGAGAAGAATGGCTTGATCAACTTCGTGAACTTTTACAGAGCCATTATCAATACGTAAAAGAAACACTAGAAGCAGAAACGGATTTAACCGTGACCAAAGCAGAAGGGACTTATCTAGTTTGGATTAATTGTAGTTCACTACATTTAGATGCTAAAGGGTTACGCAAATTCTTTAACGAGGAAGCTAAGGTCGGATTAAATGCTGGGTTTGAATACGGAACGGAAGGCGAGAAGTTTATGAGAATGAATATCGCCTGCCCTCGCGCAACACTAGAGGAAGGCGTTCGTCGAATCATCGCAGCAATAAATAAGTAAAATTGGCCAAGTCTTAGGCTTGTGTATATAAAAGAAACGGAAAAACCGAATGAGTAGCATCGACCCACTCTGGCAATCGAGCATCATTCGGTTTTATCTTTTTCTTATCCATATATCTCACCCACTAATCGTCTTGGGTATCATTCAATTCAGTCGGGTCTGTTGGTGATTCTGTTGGTTCTTCTCCTTTTCCTGACTTTATTTCTCCACAAATTAATCTAGCCCCTGCATTTCCACCTGGCTGCGATACCCCATCATCTTGTAATTCCATCACAACTAAGGAGGTCCCTTCTCCTCGTAATAACGAATCTTTCCCTTCCTTTAAGGTTCCCCCAGAAAGCATTAATTCGGCATCTACAATGCCATCACTATCCGCTTCCACATTCGGTAAATCACCTAAATGTGGTCCTTCAGGATGCATGAGCCCATGTTCTTTCCCTTCAGGATTTAAATGGTTTCCTGCTGACTTAAAATCTGGCCCCTCACATTTTGCAAACTCATGAACACTAACTCCATGAAAGCCAGGCGTTAACCCTTCCAGCTTTAATTTAACTTCTACACCATCAGGAGACTCTGTTAGTTGCGCCGTTCCAACCATATCTCCTGATGCATTATACATCTCCACACTTTTCGTTGTATCCACTGTACTCTGACAACCAGCTAATAATAAAAGCATGAAAAGGAATAAACGTACATACTGCATATCCACTACTCCCTTTTTCGCATGATAAAAATAGTATTCGCAAAAAAAGAGTGTGTAAACATAATCAGCACCGTCTTTTTAATATGGTTTATAAAAAAACAGAGCAAGTTACTTCGCTGCTCTGTTAGTTTGGTTTCTTATTCTCATCTAATTGACTTTCGTACTCTGAGTTAAACTTTTGTTCTTGCTTTTTAGAATGTTTATAGAAAAAATAAAATGCCACAGCTGCTGCAATCATAAAAATAATTAAGGTAATGACCGCAGGGATATATTCTGATTTGTCCTCAGGAAAATATAAAAACGGCATCATATGTATCACGTCCTTCTTCTTATCAGTATATCAAATTTGTAGAAGACTTATAAAGTAAATTAAAATGTTCGCCAATTTGTTAAAAATTTGGCACAATGAGTCTTAGAAAGGGGTTGTATTTAGTTGAGTGATTTTTCTTTAGGTGATATGGTCCAAATTCCATATAAATCAGGAATTTACTTAGGAGAAATAATCGAAGATCGGAACGAAAAATTTTTAGTCAAAACTTTAGCAGTTGTAAAGCATCCAATGCAAGGAGATCTGCATCATCCGAAGCAAGTCGAAAATGTGCTGTTTCACGAACGTAAAGCTCTTAGCCAATTTGAAAAGGTGAACGTCCTCAAGGATGTTGTTACCCGTTATGCAGGTCCAGATTTAGATTATGGTGAGTCTCTAAAAAATGCGGTGGCACAATATCGCGAAAAGCTTAAGCGGAATGATACAACCTATAATCAAGAAGCATTACGAGCATTAGCGTCTGTTGAGGAGAGTTATTATCTTGGAAAATATTACGAAAACGGAACCTATCATAACAAATAAGGCTATGATTTTAAGGAATATGTCCCATTCTTTATAACCAGTAACCATACAATTTATGAAATCAAAAAGGCTGCCTTTATGAAGACAGCCTTTTCTTGATTACTCACCTAAGTTTTCTTTAATTACTTCTGCAATTCCTTGAATTGCTTCTTCTTCATCACTACCATTAGCAGTGATTTTGATTTCAGCATCTTTAGGAATTCCTAATGACATAACTCCCATAATAGACTTTAAGTTAACAGTCTTATCATTGTACGAAAGCTCGATATCTGATTGATATTGACCAGCTTTATTTACTAATAAAGTAGCAGGGCGAGCGTGTACACCTGTATCTGCAGTAATTTTAAAAGATTGTTCTTTCATGCTATTCATCCTTCCAACTTATATATTAGCTTGTACAAATTTTATGTACTTTTTTATCAATTATACGAAATTACTTCGTGAATAATTGAACTTATATTTATTATATACAATTTTAATTCGTATGGAAACTAAAAAGTCTATCATAAATAGATTGTTTTTAAGGAACGGTTATGATAACTTTATTTTTGACTAGTCAATATAGGAGGAAATGACATGAGTGTACATATAGGAGCAAAAAAAGGGGAAATCGCTGATAAAATATTACTTCCTGGTGACCCGTTAAGAGCAAAATATATTGCAGAAACCTTTTTAGAAGACGTTACGCAATATAATCAAGTCCGTGGTATGTATGGATATACCGGTTCATATAAGGGAGAAAAGGTATCTGTCCAAGGTACTGGAATGGGAGTCCCATCTATTTCTATATACGTGAATGAATTAATTCAAAGCTATGATGTTCAGAAATTAATCCGTGTTGGTACATGTGGTGCTATCCAAAAGGATGTTAAAGTGAGAGATGTCATTTTAGCACAAGGCTCTACGACAGATTCCCGAATGAATCAGCTAATTTTTAATGGAATTGATTATGCACCACTAGCAGATTTTGATCTATTACGTACAGCATATGAGGTTGGAACGGCAAAAGGGATGAATCTTCGTGTCGGTAACGTATTTACAAGTGATACGTTCTATCGTGATAATGCTAAGGAAGTGAACGAGCTACTTGCAAAATACAAGGTGCTTGCTATTGAGATGGAAACAACAGCATTATACACCCTAGCTGCTAAATACGATCGTCAAGCACTGTCTGTCTTAACTGTTTCAGACCACATTATTACTGGTGAAGAAACAACTGCAGAAGAACGACAAACAACCTTTAATGAAATGATGGAAATCGCCTTAGAAGCAGCAATTAAATAAGGTACCATTCATTATCATAAGCGGTAGTCACATAATAGGGAGAATTAGAATAATCCTTTTTCACTTATAGAGTGATAAGGATTATTTTTTCACACCACTAATTGTTAACCTTATAAAATATAAGTTGACAATATGTCCTCATCTCATTATTCTAGTTATAGGAGAGGTGTTAACGATGAGGAATATTAAACCAATAGAAATAACTGTTGGAGCATTATTTGTCTGCTTGATGGCCATCGGGGCTAATATTGCTGTATGGTTTCCATTTCTAGCAATACCAATTGGTGGAACTTCAGTACCATTATCACTACAAACGTTTTTCTCTATCTTAGCAGGATTAATGCTAGGAAAAAAATTAGGAAGCTTAGCGATGGTTACATATGTGTTAGTTGGGACTGCAGGTGTACCTGTTTTTGCTGGGATGGAAGCAGGTCCGATGCAACTAATAACTCCTACTGGCGGTTTCTTACTATCGTTCATTATTGTCGCTTTTGTTGCAGGTTGGATAACAGAACGTTCTAACCAACCATCTGTTCCAAAATATGTAATAGCTTCCTTACTAGGATTAACCATTAATTATTTGATAGGTGTTACATTTATGTACTTTTCTATGAATTTGTGGTTAAACTTAGCAATTAGCTATAAAATCGCCTGGATTGGTATGGTTCCATTTTTGATTAAGGATGTTGCTTTATCTTGTTTAGCCGCCGTATTTACAGTTCGTATAGCTAATCGCATTCCGATGAAATGGAAAACAGCAAGAATATCATAACCCGTCTAAAAGAGGAGGTCACTACTTGTAGCCTCTTCTTTTTATTTTTCCGCATAAATAATATCTACTTTAGCGCAGACTATGATAAAATAACAATCATAAAAATATGTCTGAAAGGAACTCATCATGGATCTTTTTTCTAGCTTCCCAATCATAGCAGCATTATCTGCGATTGTATTTGCCCAAGTTATTAAAATTCCTATTCATTTTATTGCAACAAGAGAATTTGTTCCTGGTCTCGCTTTTAGCACTGGGGGTATGCCAAGTAGTCATTCTGCTGCAGTTACGTCCCTTTCTACCGCAATCGGGATCATAGAAGGATTTGATTCAACATTATTTGCTGTAGCTGCTGTATTTAGTGTTATCACGATGTACGATGCCTCAGGTGTACGTCGACACGCGGGGAAACATGCAACATTACTTAATCAACTTGTAAAGGATTTTCAAGTACTAGTTGAAGGTGCTAAGAACTGGGAAAATAAAGGGACATATGAAAAACGAGAGGATTTGAAAGAATTACTTGGCCATAAACCAATAGAAGTATTCTTTGGGGCTATTACCGGTATATTCGTCGCACTTATTCTTAATAATTTTTATTAATACATGAGCAAAGGAGGCATTCCTGTTGCCTCCTTTTCTCATATTTAGCTTTTATTAATTTGTTCCCTGAATACTTGAAGCGCTTTATTTTCATTAAGATTCTGTAATACCTCTTCCGATAATTCTCCAGAGCCCTTTTCAATAATATAGACCTCAACTTCTCGTTTACCCCATTCGGAGTAAACATCCTCTACAGTGTGAAAATACAAGTCGATTTTATTACCTTTGATGGCAGCACCCTTATCCGCTACAACACCAAATCCATAATCTGGAATCCACATAATCGTACCAATTGGATATATCGATAAATCTGCTGCAATTGTAGAATATAAGTCCCGCTTCACTTTAACACCTGAATACGTAATTCCATATTGTGGATGGTCAGGATGCTTTCCTGTTGATTCTACTCCTGCTGTATATCCTGTGGCAATGACGGTTGCTTTTGGGTAATTATTTATGTTGATTGCTTCTTCTACTGTTTTTGGTCCTTCAATTTGCTCACTTGAAATATAATGCTGTTGTTTTGACAGCATCTTTAAAGTTTTTTCCTGTAAAGCTATCTTTCTATGTTCGACAGGTTTTGCTTCATCATTACTTGCAGAAGCTACCTGGTCTTGATGTAGCATGATTGCTATATCTGCATAAGTCACATTGGAAATACTCGATAATGTTGTCCAAAATGCCAGCAGAAATAAGGCTGTCATGCCAATTCTTCTAATCATTTTACTGATTTTCAATAATAACACCTCTCTGGATGTCATCATGTCCAATCTAGTAAGATTTTATTCATTGGAATAGAACGCTAACATTTTGGAAAACACTATTAAAACATCTGATATCCATTCTTACGTAAGAATTTAATAACAAACCCTGACACAATGGTACCTAAAAAACCAGCAGATAATATGATTACATCCCAGGTGTTGATGGAGAATAATTCACTAAATGCCTTAGAAAATGCTTGTCCTGGAGAAGAAAAATAATCTCCAATAGGTATATTATCGACAATAAGTAAGACGATAAACGGATAAATAAATGCCATAAGCCATGTTCTTCTAAGTAGCATATTTAAAATAAATGCTATTCCGAAAAATATAACAAAAAATAAGATAACCGATACAATTAATTGAATCAATTTATGTAAACCCCTCTTCCTTAGTCACATACACATTAATTCTATAAGCATTTCATAAAAAAAGCAAAGACGAAATACAAACGCCTTTGCTCCTTTAGAATTACGATATGGAATTAATAGAAGAAATTAAACTTACCTTTTTTCAGTAATAATCCAATTCCACCTAATTTCAATAGGTAACGATTATCACTCATTTTCTTCATGAAGGTTGCTTTCCAACCGAATAGCTTCTTATCACCAAATACTACACCCATGCCATCATTATGACCTAGAGATGCTAATGTACCAAGTGACTTGTACTCAAAGCCTTCAAGTTCTCCGTGTCCTTTAACAAGTGATACTAAATTATGAGCGACTGTAGCAGATTGTTGAATCGCAATCTGTGCAGTTGGTGGGAATGGTCTACCACTTTCTTCGTTCATAATTAATGCACAATCACCAATAACAAATACATTGTCAAATTCAGGTGCACGCATATCTGGACGTACTTGAATCTTTCCACGATTTGTTTCAAAGCCTGATTTCTCAACGATTGTATTTGCTTTAACCCCAGCTGCCCAAACCGTTGTAAGTGTTGGAATTTCATGAAGCTTGCCGTCTTTTTCATAAACGACAGCATCTGGCTTACTTTCTTTAAGTAGTGCACCAGTAATGAATTCAACTCCACGTGCTTCAAGTGAATTCATCGCGTATTCTACTAGCTCTGGATCAAATCCTGGTAATACGGTAGGAGCACCCTCTACATTGATAATACGAACTTGTGATTTATCAATATCATACTCTTTACATAACTCAGGAACTTTGTTCGCTAATTCTCCTACAAATTCAATCCCAGTAAAACCGCCACCACCAACAACAATGTTCAAGCGTGCAGGGTTTTGATCTTTGTGATATTCAGCAAAGTTAAACTCAAGATGTTCTCTAATTAAGCGAGAAGAGTTAATATCGTTAATCATTAACGCATTCTCTTCTAGTCCAGGAATACCGAAAGTAGCTGATTCAAATCCTAAACCAATTACAAGATAATCGTAATCTAATTCGCCATTTTCAAGTTTTACTTTGTTTTCATTCGGCTTAATTTCAACCACCGTATCTTGAACAAAGTTAACTTTATGTTCATTAATAACGTCTTTGATTGTTATTCTAGCTTGATCTTGATGAACTGTCCCAGCTGATACTTCATGCAACCATGTAGTTTGATAATGGTAGTCATTTTTGTTTACTAGAGTAATGTTAGCATCACTAGCATTCAATGACTTCTGTAATTTTACAGTAGTCATCATTCCGCCATAACCTGCACCTAAAACGACAATGTTAGGCTTTTTCATACATCATCACATCCAATTTTATTATTTATCTATTACTTTTGTATGTGACAAATTTCACTTAATAGAATAATAACAGATGAGAACAGTAATTATAGTGGGTTGTCACATAAACGTAATATATTGTCCACCCTATATAATAGACCTTTTCCTAATAATTTTCAAGCCTTAAATTTATTTGCTTATCTTTACTAATTGAAGTCAGTTCCATTACAAGTACAGTGAATTTGTGTTACTATGTTATTGGTATTTTCCAAAAAGGAGGTCATGGGATGTCTGACAAAGTATTTGACGTTACCATTATTGGCGCAGGTCCAGCAGGTTTATTTACAGCTTTTTATGGTGGGATGCGTCAAGCAAGTGTAAAGATTATTGAAAATTTACCCCATACTGGTGGGCAGTTAACTGCACTATATCCAGAGAAATATATATATGATATCGCTGGTTTCCCTAAGGTTCGTGCTCAAGAGCTAGTAGATAATTTAGAGAAGCAAGCACAGATGTTTGACCCTACCATCGTACTTGGTCAATCGATTGAAACAGTGGAGCGTCTTGAGGATGAATCGTTCAAGCTAACTTCCAACACGGGTGAAATTCACTATACGAAAACAATCATCATAACAGCTGGAAATGGTGCGTTCCAACCACGTCGTTTGAATATAAATAATTCCGAGGATTATGAAGGAATCAATTTACATTATTATGTAAAAGACATGAATCGCTTTAAAGATAAGAAAGTCGCTATTCTTGGCGGTGGGGACTCTGCTGTAGACTGGGCATTAATGCTTGAACCAATAGCGGAAAAAGTATCGTTAGTCCATCGCCGCAACGAGTTTAGAGCACATGAGCATAGTGTAGAGCAATTGAAAAACGCAAACGTAGACATACTAACACCATTTGCTCCAACTAATATTACTACTTCCGATAAGATCGAAACAATCCTTTTGGAAGAAGTAAAAGGTGATCGGCAAATCGAACTTGAAGTGGATGATGTCATTTGTAATTATGGTTTCATTTCAACATTAGGCCCGATTAAGGATTGGGGTCTGGAAATTGAAAAAAATAGTATCGTTGTTAACACTAAAATGGAAACCAATATCCCAGGAATTTATGCGGCAGGCGACATTTGTACATACCCTGGAAAAATCAAATTAATTGCAACTGGATTCGGAGAAGGTCCTACTGCAATTAACAATGCAAAACAATATATTGATCCAAAAGCAAGGGTACAGCCAAAGCATTCAACAAGTATGTTTGAATAACGTACTAATCTTTCTGTAATTCCTAAAAGTTTGGTTGATTGTTATATGAAGCATAGAAAAGCATGGAGAGGACTTTTGACCTTTTCATGCTTGCTTTTTACTGTACCATTTTTAGCTTTTTATTACCCAACCTTCTAGATATAACAAGTGGAAGATTATATAACTTAGAACAACCATTACTCTAACTAGAACGGTTATTCAAGATTCTATTAGTAATTTATGTGATGTAAACCCTAATCGTCGTCACTAATAACAACCCCTCCATCTATTAAATTTCCAGCTCCAACAAATGGCGGTTTATTTAGGGTAAGCCAGCCTAGAGCTACGTTCAACTCTATATTATGGATGTAAACCAGCCCTTACCGAATGGTAAGGGCTTTTATAATTCGAGTAACTCATCATAAAACCTTCTGTCTCCTCCATCGAATAATAACCAATTAGATAAAATATGTTCAGCACCATACGTGCTCCCTAAACATTATGTATTAACTTGTTATCGTTCTATGGTTATAGAATATTACAATCAAAGATAAAAAGCCTGATTGGTAAAACTCTATACCAATTAGGCTGTCTAAAACTTTTATCGAATAAAATAGGTTAAACATTGTTATATGTTATTTTCCACTTAAGCTTAATGGATTTCCTTAACATTTCTCAGGAGCGCCTACTGTTTCCTTCGTACGGAAAGAGGATCCACAGCCACAAGAAAGAATCGCATTTGGATTATCAATGCTAAATCCTCCCCCCATCATATTCTGCTTATAATCGATGGTTGTCCCTTCTATAATAGGGATATCTTGTTTCGTTATCACAACTGGAATACCATTTATTTCTTCCACAAGATCTAATTCATCATTAAGTTCCTGATCAAAACCGAGTGAATAAGATAATCCGCTGCAGCCGCCACCCTTTACACCAAAGCGAAGACGTACATTGCCTGTTTCACTTTTCATCATTTCTTTAATTTGGAGACTTGCACTATCTGTTAGCGTTAAAACCATCTTGATTCCTCCTATCCAAATCCTTGTATCCAGTATACCTACTTGTTTAGCTAGTTTTCAAATAATAAGATTTACCATTAACGATAATGGTAAATACCCGTAGCAATAATATCTGCTCCTCCATTCATCCAAACATTATCATTCTCATCCCAAGTAATAAATAAATCTCCACCATCCAGGTGTACGGTTATGGTCTTATGTTTAGGAATCAGCTGATTTAGAGTTGCAGCCACTACAGCCGCACACGCTCCCGTACCACAAGCCTGTGTGACCCCTGATCCTCTTTCCCATACTCGAAAGTTCAATTCTGATTCATTTATTACTTCAACAAATTCTACATTTACCCCTTCTGGAAAACGCGGATCTTTTTCGATTGTTTCCCCTAGCTCATATAAGGGAGCCTTGTTAATATCCTCAACAAAAAACACCGCATGGGGATTCCCCATCGAAACTGCAGTAACCTTTAATTCCTCTCCGGCGACAATAAAGGGTTCATTTACTACCTTTTCCTGCTCCTTGCCTACCATAGGAATTAGAGAACGTTTCAAAATAGGCTTACCCATATTAATCGTAACCTCTTTTACTTCATCCCCTATCAGCTTAACTTCTGCTTCCACATTTCCAGCTCTTGTTTCAATTTGAAATCTAGTATCCTGAACAATCCCAGCTTCAAAAGCATATTTTGCTGTACATCGTAATCCATTTCCACAGCTCATCCCTTCAGAGCCATCCTTATTAAAAATGCGCATCCCTATTGGCGCAACATCACTGGGATGGATCAAGATCAAACCATCAGAACCAATGCCGGTATTAACATTCGAAACTTTTTGGGCGATATCAGATAAATGCTCTTCTGCTATTTCAAATTTAAATAAATCAAGATAAATGTAATTATTGCCTAATCCATGCATTTTAATAAATGGTATTTCCATCGGTAAGCCCTCATTTCATTTCGTCTAGCATTTTCACGTGACATTGATCCAATGCTTCATAAATTGTTTTCAGTCTTGGAATACCTTCTGCTACCATCTGATTATTCACGAAAACAATCGGATAAAATAAATCTTCCTCCAAAATCCGTTCCACAAATTGCTGATGTTTCTCATCCTCCTGTGGAGAATTTATATCGACATATTCATAGCGAATTTGATCCACTTCATATTTTCTTGCAATTGCTGCTTGTAACCATTCATATGTGTCTTTAGAGCCCGGAGCACCAACACAACTAGCACATATCTGTTCAGCTCCATATACGGTAATTACTACATTGTTCTTTTCCAATAGTTCCTCCCCTTCCCCAAGTTACATAGTTTCTTTTATTTTACAAAACCTTACTATAAAGATAAAATAATAATAACTAATATATGTAATTTGTTACGTTTAGAAAAAGAACCTTCTTGTATTTGGATACAAAAATACAGGAAGCTTTGTATGTTGGAAGTCAGCAGATAATTGCATTCCACAGCGTGTCTACTGTGAGGAAATCATTAGATTCGCCGATACATTCGCTCTATAAAAAAATAGATTTTTTGTCTAAACAACTATATAATGAAGGATAGGAAAGGAGAAGATGGATAATGCGTGAACAAGTTCAAGAAGTATTAAACAAATTGCGCCCATTCTTACTACGTGACGGTGGAGATGTGGAATTAATTGATGTTGATGATGATGGCATTGTACTTCTTCGTCTCATGGGTGCATGTGGCAACTGCCCAAGCTCAACGATTACATTAAAAGCAGGTATCGAGCGTGCATTAATGGCTGAAGTACCAGGTGTAAAGGAAATCGAACAAGTATTTTAAATATATCTTTAAAGCAGACAACATAGGTTGCCTGCTTTTTTTATTGCTAGAGGTTATTTACCAATGATTTCTCTCTAATCTTTGATATTAACAAACGTACCGGACCCGATTAGATATCTCTTCTCAAGATTTCTATGGATTTAACCATTTTATAACAGGCAACTCATACTTTCTATAATCAAAATTCAAATACTCAAAAAGCCTCGCTAATCGTTTTTCATACTGTGCTTGTTTCTTAATCCATCTCTTTAATTCTTTATAATACTGCTCGTAATCCTCTCCCTTAAAGCTCGCTTCGACAAAATCATATAAATGAATAGGGTAAACCAGTCTTGCATATAATAATCTCCAACTAAAAATAGATAATGCTCGATTCTCTTGATAATCCGTGATAAAGGTAAAAATTTCTTCCTCATTAAAGTCATTCTCCATCAATTTATAACGAATATATTCAGCTAAATCTCGTGTTGGATGATCATATACTAATTCGTCCGTCCAAATTACTGGTTGAGCCAAATGATCCTTGTATCTGCGAAATGCAAATACTCCTTGATCACCTTGATGAAATCGTTTATCACTTTCACTCTCCTGTAAATATTGAATAGCATTCTCGCTTATTCCAATTATATAAGGAAAGACATCCACTAATAAGCGATAATATTTATTATGCATAGAATCGGCATCTTGCTTAATTTTCTGTTCATAGGCTGTTAATTTTTTGATCCATAACTCCTTCCATTGGCCATAACTAGAAATTTCTTGTGGTTCATAACTGTATGTAGCCGTTTGGTTATGAAACTCCGCTAATAACGTTCCAGGTGATTTCACAATTTTATCTTGGACTGCCGGTACTCGTAGCACCAAATATGGATGATGATCTTTTTCAACAAACCAGCTTTTTCCCATCGTTGGTATTGGAACTGCTGTATGATTATAACCAATTTCGGAAAGATAATAGGCAAGTGCTGCTTGCTCTAAATGAATCATTTCCTTGTTTCTTGCGGAAATGATAAAATAAAAATAATCATGATCCCTAAATCCTTCTCTACCATTAATTATTACTTGTTCTGTTGCATGAACATTATAATTAACTAACAATATTTCTTTCATCAAGATTCCCTCCCACACACCATTACTATAAATGTATGAGAAACTTAGCTAATCTTAACCATTAAAAGGAGAATCAGTACTATCATGGGTAAAAAAATTAACCAAAGTGCGCTTGAACAAAAAGCTAGAGAGTTATTAAAAGAAAGAGGTGTCACATTAAAGGACATTGCTGAGCTAGTGTATTACTTACAGTCAAAATATCATGAAGACTTAAGTATGGAGGATTGTCTATATAATGTAGATCGTGTATTAGAAAAACGAGAGGTACAAAATGCCATCCTTACGGGTATTCAACTCGATAAGCTTGCTGAGCAGAAGATGTTAGAAGAACCTCTGCAGACAACAATCGAAATTGATGAAGGTTTATATGGAGTAGATGAAATAATAGCATTTTCCATTGTTAATGTTTATGGTTCAATCGGCTTTACGAATTACGGTTTTATCGATAAACAAAAGCCTGGAATCTTACAAAAACTGAATGACAAATCTACTGGTGAATGTCATACCTTTCTTGATGATATAGTTGGAGCGATTGCAGCTGCGGCTTCCAGTAGACTAGCCCACGCTGCAGAGGATGCTAAGTAATCGTTCATTTCATAGGTCATACAGAATAGCACGTATTTAATTCGGAAATACACCCAACCGCTAGCGAAAAAACATTTGCGGGGCCTTCAAATTATAAACTCCGTACATGAATCGTATTTCTGGAACAAAAGAATTTATCTTAAAGGAAAAACCGAATGACGAGCTAGTATCGTGTATCATTCGGTTTTTCCTTTAATTCATTTAGTTATGTCCGAGCCTCGTATCATTCTAGAAAGAAAACGATGCACGCTACACCCTTTTCCCCTATCCTTTAAACCATTCACTTAAATCTCGGATAAAGTAGGTAGGCTTAACGGGTAAGGATTCATACGCTTCAAATGGTGTAACTCCAGTAAATACCATCAATGTATCAATTCCAGAATTAATGCCAGCTTTGATGTCTGTATTGTAATTATCGCCAACTAAAATAGTATTTTTCTGCGTTGTTCCAAGAACCTCTAATGCCTGTTCCACAATAATTGTCTCTGGTTTACCAATAAATTGCGGTTCTACACCTGTACTAACTGACACGACCGAAGTTATTGCGCCATTTCCTGGCATCAGACCCTGTTCTGTTGGTAAGGCATTATCACTATTGGTAGATATAAAGGCCGCACCATTACGAACTGCAAGTGACGCTTTCGCTAACTTTTCATAGCTTATATTGCGATCAATCCCCATCACGACTACATCGCAATCACTATCATCTGTTACAGTTAGCCCCTCTCGTTCTATCGAATCAAACAACCCTATCTCGCCAATACAATAACAACGTCCATTAGGATAATGTTGTTTAATGTATTTAGCAGTAGCCATACTAGTGGTAAATACATTCTCTGGATTTGATTCAATCCCTAGCTGATTTAGTTTTTCCGATACTTGAGCCTGGGTTTTGGATGAGTTATTTGTTAAAAATAAATAATCGATGTTCCGTTTGTTTAACTCTTGTATAAATGCTGGTGCCTCATCAATTACTTCATTTCCACGGTACATTGTTCCGTCTAGATCAATTAAATAGCCTTGATAATCCTTCACTACAATTCTCCTTACTCTTTCGTAAATGCATTTGCCACGTCAAGTTCATTTTTTAAATAGTCGCGAATTCTGGCAGTGAATTGGTTAAGAACTGCATGGTTTGTTGAGATGACCTCATTTAATTCTTCATGATTCACATGTAAATAATCTTTAACCAAGGTTTTCCTTAGTTCAATTACCGCTTTATAAGCACTGCTTTCTGATTGAGGAATTACCTTTTCATCCTCTAAAATATCAATAATATCCTCATAACTACCTGGATCTCGCATAATAAAACCATCTATCATCATATTTCCAACATCAATAATAGACTCGATTAATAATTGAACTAACCTTTCTAGTGCGAGTTTTTCCTGATAAGAATCGACTTTCAGTTCTTTATATTCTTTCAAAAGATGCTCAATAAATTGCAAAGTATTCTCTACCTTTTTTCTATCTACAAAGTACATTATACGACCCTCCAGCTTAGTTTACCTATCTATCATAGCATAAATTATAAACGCTTATGTCTTTAATACTACCGCAAAATAGTGAAGAAACCAACAAATGGAAAAGTAATTTTTAAGTCCACGGAAATGATATAAAAAAGAAAGGGTTGAGAGGATAATGGGAAAAAAAGACAAAAAACAATTCTCTGATTTTTCTAATGTACGGGACCAAAAAAATTATCTAATACCAGAGGAATTTCCAGAAGGAGCATTTGGTTCGACCGTCAACAAGGATGAAGTAATCCAAAGTAAATCAACACCATGGGAGGATGGACAGCGAAGATTAAGTGCATTTGTATATCCATATAAACAGCTACACGAAGATCTTCCTAGGCAAATAGAAGGATCACACCCCATTCATGATCACCCTGACGATGTCAATCCTGAACAAGAGGAGTGATCCTTTGCCTAATGGACAGGCCATTTCTATGTAGAGTAAAATGGCCTGTCCTATGTATTAATCCTTTTTCTGAAGGACAAAGTATGCACAGCCGAAGTTACAGTATTCATATAGGTAATCGTCTAACGCATTGATTTTAGAGTCCTCGGAAGCCTTTGAATTATGGTTATGATAAAAACCTTTTAAACGGAGTTGATCATAGCCCCAATCTCCAACAATAAAATCATACTTTTTCAAGATGTCAGAATACCGATCTTCTAGTGCTTTTTGTTGAAATCCATCTTTTACATTTTCAATTAACTCGTAATTTTTTCCAAATAGTTCGATCAAGTAAACTCACCCCTCATGCATTGTATATAGTTTACCACACTTTTACTAGTTACATCTATTCTGTTTTTTTTTTGCATGAATTCTTATATTTACAACAAACTATGATTAGTTCTACTTGTAACGAATAGGAGGTATTAGACATGTTACGTTTATTAAGCATTTTAGCACTAGGAATTATCCTAACGGCTTGTGCACATACGGATAACTCCTCTGGTGAACGAGAGCAAATGTTAGATGAATTAGATCCCAACAGAGAAAATAAAACCCAAAACACGTCAAACGTAAATGATAAATTAGGCTTTGTTCATTATACTAGGGATCAATTGAATATGGATACGGAAGAAGACCATATTGCAACCATTAATCGTACACAAATGGCTGATATGATAGCCAGATTTATTCTAAGAAATGAAGCATTTAACCGGGTGGCTACATTAGTAACAGATGAAGAAGTATTAATTGCATATGATCATGACGAAGAAATGGACCGAGCAATCGCAGCTGATATCGCGAGTAAAACAGCTAAATCTATTCTTCCTGGTTTCTATGATGTGTATGTGTCTGATAATCAGGCACTAATCCAAGATATCCAAAGCCTGCATAATTCTTCTACGCAGAATAAAAACTATGATAACACCATTGATCAAATTATTTCTCAAATGGAAAAGTCACCACAAGGAAGACATGATAGTGAGGAGACAACGGACTAACTAATCGTTAGTCCAATTCCTGTTCCAAAAAGAGGTGAAGAAATGAAAATTAAAACATACTGTCCTGTCTTACTACTTTTTACTATTCTTTGCATCCTTCCAGTATCTGTATTAGCTGATGAAAAAAAAGAAGAAACTATCTATGACCAGCGATTGGCTTTATATAAAAAAACAGAAGCCCTTACAGAAATACCTTGGTATTTCATTGCTGCGGTAGACCAATACGAAAGACAAATACACAAGGATATTGAGGAAGACCAAGTAATCTCCATAAGAATACCTGATGAGCTATGGTATGGAGCGGGGAATAATTCCACGGACCTCAATACCATTCAATTATTTCAGGGGATTGGTAAGGATGGAAATGGAGACCATAAGGCTGACCCTACTAATGGTGAAGACGTGCTATATACTATGGCTTCCTATATTAAACAATATGGTTATACAGAAGAGGATTTTAAAATTGCCTTATGGAATTATTATAATAGAGATTTAACGGTACAAACGATTAAGAATACAGCTAAAGTTTTCAAACAGTTTAATGGTATCCATCTTACTGACCGTGATTTTCCCGTTGCCACTAATTATAATTATAGTTACCGAAATACATGGGGGGATCGTAGAGGGTTTGGTGGAAATCGAATACACGAAGGTACAGATATATTTGCTGATTACGGAACACCTGTCCATTCCACTACGTATGGGGTTGTAGAGTTGAAGGGATGGAATTTATATGGTGGATGGAGAATTGGTATCCGAGACATTTTTAATATCTATCATTATTATGCCCATTTAAGCGGATATGAAGAAGGGCTTAAAGTTGGACAAATTGTAAAACCTGGTGATGTGATTGGAAGAGTCGGATCAACAGGATATGGACCTCCTGGTACATCTGGAAAGTTCCCACCACATTTGCATTATGGAATGTACAAAGATAATGGATACAGCGAATGGTCCTTTGATCCTTATCCATATTTACGAAAATGGGAAAGAATGGCAAAGAATAGAAAATAGTTAAAAAGTAAAAAGTCCAAAGTAACCATTTCTAAACAACTAACTGGCAGTATGAAAAAGGAAGAGGCTGGGACAAAAGAATTTATCTTAAAGGAAAAACCGAATGAGAGCAATGACCACGCTCCGGAGCTAGTATTGTATATCATTCGGTTTTACATTTAATTTTCTTAAGTTATGTCCTTAGCCTTTTCCTCAAACATTTATTTTACATTATTTTCCTTGCTTCGCTGTTTTTACTGCCCACCAAATACTTGTTGCTAAACCTCCCCAAACAATGACAATAGATAGTATCATAAAAATAATCCAACTCATCTTATTGTGCCTCCTTTTTGAGAGATTCATCTTCTACTGAGGGCTTTTTCCACTTTGTTACGGCCAGTATAATACCAATTACTAATGCTCCAATTGCTACGGCCCAACCACCCCAAAGGATGAATGCATCGGAGAACCCCTCATAGTTACCAGTAGGAGTATTAAATTCCTTTAATAAATTCTGCTTTAATAACCTAACCATCATAAAACCTAATACTAATGGCGTAATAATAGTTAGACTTATCGTCCACCAAGAGCCCAGCTTTATGTCAGAAATTTCGTTCGCATGTTCTTTTAAGCCTTTCAGTTGTCTTAGAATCCATGCAATTAACACTACTTCTACTAATCCTATTAAAGCAACACCAAATTGATTAATAAAGTAATCTGCAGCGTCTAGGAAATATAGCCCACCTTGTGTAGCAAATAGAAGGGAAATCAGTGCTGCTAATCCACCACCAAATGCCACTGCTTTCGTTCTTGATATTTTAAATTTATCAACTAATCCAGCTACATAAGTTTCGGTAATGGAGATTAATGATGATAAGCCTGCTAATACAAGTGATGCAAAGAATAAGAATCCAAAAAGCGAATTCAGTCCAGGGAATTGGTTGATAATTTCAGGAAATACAACAAACGCTAACCCAATTCCAGCCGATACTACCTCATCCACTCCAACTCCTTGTTGTGCTGCCATAAATCCAAGTACTCCAAATACACCAATACCAGCAAGAATTTCAAAACTAGAGTTACCAAATCCTGTAATAAATGCATTATTCGTTATATCTGATTTCTTTGGTAAATAACTGGAATAGGTAATCATAATCGCAAAGGCTATCGATAAACTAAAAAAGATTTGCCCATAGGCCGCTACCCATACATCTGCACTCATAATCTTACTAAAATCTGGTGTAAAGAACGCTTCTAATCCATCTAAAGCACCAGGTAGAGTAATTGCCCGAATAACGATAATTAGAAAAATAACAATCAATGCTGGAATAAAAATACGGTTAGCAATTTCAATACCTTTTTTAACACCTTTAAAAAGAATTCCTAATGTGATTACCCAAACAAGTAGTAATGGAATTAATACACCAGGAACCATACTACCTATTTCACCAGGTGCAACCGTACGCTGTAGGTATTCTTCCATTAAGAATCCACCTGTATCCTCCCCCCAATTTAAATTGAAAGAGAATACCGAATAAGACATTGCCCAGGCAATAATAACTGAGTAGTATGTGGAGATTACAAAGGCAACTAAGACTGCCCACCAACCAATAAATTCTGTTTTCTTATTCATTCTTCTAAACGATAATGGAGCAGATCCACGGTGTTTATGACCAATTGTAAATTCCATAATAAGGATTGGAATCCCCGCAGTTAATAACGCAAACAAGTAAGGGATTAAGAAAGCTCCTCCACCATTTTCATAGGCTACAGCAGGAAAACGCCAAATGTTTCCTAGACCAATAGCAGATCCAACTGCAGCCAAAATAAACCCAGCTCTTGTCCCCCATTGAGAACGTGTTTCCATTCAAAGACCTCCTCATGTTATTTTTTTCTCATTACACTATGTAAAGTGTTAATAAGTCAGGTGAATAGCTATTCTAGCCATTTCAGTTGTGTTAGTTTTCTGAAATTACTGAACTTGTCTGTATTATAACGGTACTTTTTACTTATGTCAAAGTATTTTTTAAATTTTTTGTTTATTGAAAATTTGGGAATTTATGGATAAAAAAAGAGTTTAACTCTACCGTAAATAACACCACAAGGTAGAGTAAATCTACCATGTGACATTATTAAAGATAGTGTTAAACTCTAGATTATTTCTCGATTACATTATACTTACTGCTTCTTATTAAGTGTATAGACGATTAATCCTATTAGAATAATGATACCAATCGTAGCTAATAGTCCTACTAAAAGACTACCTGTTACCCCAATTAAGATATAACCGATAATGGAAGCGACCGCTACAATACATGCGTATGGTAGTTGCGTAATCACGTGATCAATATGATTAGCGCCTGCTCCAGTTGAAGAAAGAACCGTTGTATCCGATATTGGTGAAACATGATCTCCAAATACTGCCCCAGCCAGCACTGCAGCTAATGATGGGATAATTAACTCCGGATCTGCAATTGCCATGACATTAGCGGCGATTGGCAGCATAATTCCGAATGTTCCCCAAGAAGTACCAGTGGACAACGCCATCAGACCTGAAATAACAAAGAAAATGACTGGTAAAATACTAGGACTAATATTAGCATTTTCAGCTACTGCTGCTAGATATTCACCTGTTTCTAAAGTAGAAATAATCGAACCAATCATCCACGCTAATAATAGAATATAGATAGCTGGAAGCATTGCTTTAATACCTTCTACTAATACAATCCCCGTCTTCGTCTCTTGTTTTCCCTGCCCTAAATATAATAGACAGGCAACGAGTACTGCAGCAATACCACCAATAAATAAGGAGAAGTTAACATTCGTATTCTCAAAAATAGAAAGTATTGTGACCGTGTCACCACTTGCTCTTGCTCCAGTGATTATCATGGAGCTTATCGTCGTAATTAATAAAACAATGATCGGAATTATTAAATGATAAACGCTTCCCTTTGCACTTGGCTTGAATGCATTCGTTAAATCTCCTGGAACAGTTTTTCCTTTAGGAATAACTTCACCAGTTGTTATGGCATGATTTTCATGCTTTTTCATTGGTCCAATATTTAAGTTAAAGAAGGCCGTTATAAAAACAAGTAATAATGCGCCAATTGCATAGAGATTATATGGAATCATTCTTATAAATGCCTCTAATGGCTGTAATCCTGTCATTACTACTAATCCACCAACAACTCCAATGAGATAAGCTCCCCAGCTAGAAATCGGTGATATAACCGTGATTGGTGCTGAAGTTGAATCGATATAGTATGCTAGCTTTGCACGTGAAATATTATGTCTATCTGTTAAAGGTCTTGCAATCTGTCCTACAGCTAAGGCATTAAAATAATCATCGATAAATATAATAATACCTAAAATCGGAGCCATAAGCTGTGCCCCTCTTCGTGTCTTAATTCTAGCCACCATCCAATTACCGAAGGCTCTGCTGCCTCCTGACGCTTGCAGTAAAGCAGTCATCATTCCTAATAAAAGTAAGAATCCGATTAACTGAAGGCCGCCAGTATTAAGTGCTCCATCTGAGATGAATATCCCATAAAATGCACCCCAGATTTCCTTTATACTACCCCACACATAAAAATCGTGAATCAATAATGCACCTACTGCAATTCCTACTCCTAATGACAAGAGTACCTTTCTTGTTAATAAAACTAAAACAAGCATAATAATTGCGGGAATAAGAGAATAAATTGTTCCTTCCATATTACTACCTCCATTGATGTAATTAGTATGTGCTGTGTGACCATGGAGATACGCTTGTCAAAATTTCTTTTTCTACACAAAAAAGCAATGATAGAAAATAACCTATCATTGCTTATGCATATACGTTATCCTCCATTTCGATCTGTAGTTCTCCATGCCCATTTCCAGCATGACAGTGTGCCTCTTATTCAAAGACACCCCAGCAATAATAAGTTCGACCCTTATTACGCTTCGGCAAACGAGCCTTTCATCAATAATCATCGTTGTCATTCTCCTATTGATTACTCATCTTGTTCGCACCTCTACCTCACCGATCTGATAAGGTTTATTATGAAATTATGAATATACTATACTATGATTTTAATCATCTTGCAAGTCTTCTTTCGGAACTGCGATAGATGGATTCCCACTTGTACCTCCAAAAAATTCTGGTACTTCACCCATTACTAAGTTTTTGTCAATCAATATTCTAGTACTTACTTTTGTCACTTCCGTTGTAAATGGTATAACAATTTGGACATCTGCCTCTACCTGAACATAGAGTGAAACAAAGACATTATTAATCCCTAATTGTTCTTTTTCCTCTATTAATTCTGTCTCAACACTACCTACTAGCTCTAAATTTACCGGTAATCTTGGACCTAAATTAGCTAATATAGAATTCCCAGTTGCTTGGCCTATTGGTATTTCGATTACGGTCGGATCACGGTCAACAAGTTCTTCCACCGTATCCCCATACACGTCTGGTTCTCCAAGAGGGTCGCTATATTGGGGAGGAGTTCCTCGATTCATACTATGAAAAAACTCTTCCACACGGTCAGTTGCTGCTCGATTGATTTTATTAACAACAGAGGAATCCCAACCAACTATCGATATATAACCAGCCTCATTTGTTTCTGTTATCGCTACATCTTCAAACGTATATTCTTCCGCAAACTTAACTGCAGAATTAATACCTCTAGTGGCAAATTCCCTTGTTTTTGTCTCGGCAACTTCCATGATGGTCGGGGTTATTTTCTTATCTATAAATTCTAAGCTAAAATACGTTATCACAATAACTAATATAAATGAAATCATTAATATATATCGCGATGGAGGTGTTGTTCTTCCACCTTTAAAACCGATTCGATGCCTTCTCATAAAAATACCTCCTCAGTACAAATTCTATGCTTGTTCTAAGGAGGGTAGGACTAAATTTTTAGATTAGATTACATTTCGTAATCATGATATTCAATTGTTTTGATAAATCAATCATATATGGTTCAACCTCTCGTTCCTCTTCTTTCAAAATTCTAATGATAGGTCGATCACAAATATGTTTGTTCTGATGAACGACAACACCTTGTCGTTTATCATTTAATTCAACTGAAATTCCATTAGGATAAACAGCCACACTGTTTTTGAAAGCCTCAATAATTCGAATATCAAATTGATTAATAGCACTACTATATAGAAGCTCAAGCCCCTCATGAGGAAGCATGGCTTTACGATATACCCGATTACTTGTAACTGCGTCAAAGACATCTGCTGCACCAATAATTTGGGCAAACAAATGAATTTCATTGCCTTTTAATCCACGTGGATATCCACTACCATCTATTCTTTCATGGTGCTGGTATGCACAATGTGCTACAACAGCGGAATAATTATAATTCTTCCTTAATAGCTCATACCCGAGCGTAGTATGGGTTTTCATGATAGCAAACTCTTCATCTGTAAGTCGTTCTGGCTTTTGGACAATATCAGGATCAATGAACACCTTTCCAATATCGTGAAGCATTGCCCCTTTACCAAGTTCACTTAACTCTTTTGCATTTAACTTTAACTCAGCACCAATTGCTAAGGAATAAATAGTAACATTTAAAGAATGTTGGAAAACATAGTCATCCGTTAGATATATATCCGTTAACAGTGTGATCGATTCATCATGACTATCTATTTCAGCCATAATTCTACCAATTATATCCGTTAGATTCTTTCCCTCTTCATCTAACACAGAGGAATTTTTGTTTAGTTTATGTGCTTGAATACTATCAAAGAGCCTTTTCATGGAAGATGTAGCATCCTGCCGAAGTCGTTCCGATATTACTGGTTCAATTACAATATCTTTTGTTTTCTCATCTTCAATATAAACATATGTAATCCCTTGTTGCCCTAACCGCTCAATAAGCCTCTTTGTAAGTGGGACTCCATTATGGAGTAAAATGGTGCCATTATCACGATATATCGTTTGTCCCAGAATATCTCCTGGTTGAGCTGATGCTGTAGCGACTAATCTCATTCATGTACTCCTAACCAGCCTTTGATAAAAGCGGCATTTTTCGACATTATTATAACCATATAGTATCAAATCTGCTATGAAAAAGCTATCTTAAGAAAGAACATCTGTCTACGGTTTCCTCGATATTTTACCAACAAAAAATGCCTCACAACGGAGACATTTTACGCTATTCGTTTCAAGGCCTCTTTTCCACTCATTCCTACTTCCCAGCCAAATTGCTCTTTTGAAGCTTCAGTAACTTTTTCAAGAGGTGCCTCTAATAAATCTTCAATGGTACGTACTCCTACCGCTCTCGCAGCAATCACTTGACGATCTTTTAATTTTTCACTTAATAAATCCACATCCAGTGCTCCACACATGATATACCCAATTTCATTGGTTATCATTAACAGATTTGTTTTAGGAAGTTCCACCTTAATTGCAGTGAACATAATCCCGTTTACTTCAAGAGGATTAATCGTAATCATAATCCATGACGCCTCCTTTGCATGCTCCCTATATTACTATGCAAATAGGAGGTCATGTGTCACGACTTTATCCTCGGCGGACATGGGGAGAGATGTGTCTGATTACGGTTCTCATGTGACCTTGCGTGGGATAGATGTGCCCATTTTCGGTTTACTTGCGACCTTGCTCGGGGGAGATGCACCCGATTTCGGTTCTCATGCACCCTTGCGTGGGATAGATGTGCCCATTTTCGGTTTACTTGCGACCTTACGTGGGGGAGATGCACCCGATTTCGGTTCTCATGCGCCCTTGCGTGAGGTAGTTGAGCCCTTTTCCGGTGTACATGCGCCCTTGTTCGGGGGAGATGTGCCCGATTTCGGTTCTCATGTGACCTTGCGCAAGGTAGATGAGCCCTATCCCTGCACACATGCGCCCTTGCGTGGGGAAGATGTGCCCTTTTCCGATTCACTTGCTCCCTTGCTCGGAGAAGATGCGCCCGATTTCGGTTCTCATGCGCCCAAACGCGAACAAGATGCACCATACCCTAGCCCGGTTTAACTATCCAAAATGCTCCATAAGTGTGTCTCTTAAATAATCTCTCATAAACTTTGGTAGCATATAGGATTTCTTATCTGATTTCGCAACTTCAGGTAATAATCGACCAAATGTAAAGGTGTCAGCTACTACCACACTAAATTTTCGTTCAATATCTACTGGTTCCTCTCCCATGAGCACTTGGACTACATATTCCTGTCCATTTTGATGAAAGTCCGTCTCAACCTCTACCCCAGAGAAAACCATTCTTCCTAATACTTTCCCCCGGAAGCCAAATCCTTTTAAGGGAAACTCCATAAACTCTCTTGTAAGGGATGCTCGGACAACTTCAAGCAGTTCAGCACCAGTAAGTTCTACTATACAAGGATTAATGGGATGCGGGCATACTCGATGAATATCTCCAAGTGTTATTTCGCCCTTTGGAAAACCTTCTAATAATAATCCAGTATTAAACATCGCACAATCGGCTTCCGTTATGTTCCTAATTTTATTCGTTAGAAGCTGCATAATTTTTGACTGCTGATACCAATTAACTTCTATAGACTCTGTAAGTTCAACCACTTTTTCATCTAGAATCTCATCTGCTCGTGCTTGTAGATTATCTAATGACTTTTTTGTAGCTTTATCAATAGAGAATTCCGAAATATCGGTTGTATGGGCTTGCTTGTTAATAAGCTTTTGCTGTTCATGATCCCAGGTCAACATTACCTCACCGATAAAATGACAATGTTTCCCAGCTGCTGTAATTATTGCTTGATTAACCGCCTCACCCGTACGGAGCAGATGATGCGTATGGCCGCCAATGATGACATCAATATCCGGAAATCTTCTAGCGATTTCTTGATCCTCACTAATACCTAAATGTGACAATAATACCATTATATCTGTCTTTTCTTTCAGCTCATGAACCACATTCTCTAACACGTCATATGGGTCAGAAACATGCCATCCTAATAACTCATAATAATCATTAAAAGGAGCTGTAAGCCCAATTACACCTATCCTCACGCCGTGTAAGCTTTTTATAATAGCAGTGGATTGAAGCCAATCTGGTAATTGGTTTTGTAAACTCTCTAAATTAGCACAAACAACAGGAAAAGTTGCGTCATCATACAGATGAAACAACTCCTCATGCCCAAATGTTATCCCCTCATTGTTACCGATCGTAACCAAGTCATAACCAAGATCATTTAATAATGATACATTTCCTTTCCCCATTAACGCTTCCGAAATCGGATGGACCCTATCCACATGATCTCCAATATCCACTAGCCAATATGATTCGTTATTTCTTTCCCTTTTTGCTTTTGCTTCCTTCATAAATGTTGCAACTCTAGGCCACTGTTCAAAATTACTATGTAAGTCATTTGTGTAATAGAAATATAAATTCTCTTGCATAAAAAATCTCCTTAACCTGTTAACCCATTTATAATCATGCGTATACCAATTAGCACTAATGTTATTCTTAAAATCCACTCTAATGTCTTACCTTTTAATATTTGGCTTACCTTAGCCCCCAGCTTGCCACCAATCCATGCTCCAGGGATGAAGAATAGTACATATTCCCAGACAATATGCCCGAGAGCAATATGTGTCGTAGCACCAATAATACTTACAAAAAAGATCATAAACATTGATGTAGCTGTTGCGATGTGTACTGGAAATCCGAATAGTAATATCATCGCTGGGACCATAATCGATCCCCCACCTATTCCAAACAATCCAGACAATGTACCAACAATTAAAGAAAGGAAAAAAGCAAACCAAGTAGAAACAGTATAGTGATAAACCTTTCCATCAACATGAAATGTCCGTTGATTCTTGCCATTTGATACCGTTTTCTTGTGTGGCTGTTGCTTTATAAAAAACAACATGGAAATCCCTATCACTATTACGCCAAAATACAATAAAAATGCCTCAGTCTCCATAAATTGATTCAGCCAAGAGCCTACTATACTACCTGGAATACTTCCGAATAAGAAAAGTAATCCGGTTTTATAATCTACTCTACCATCTTTCAAATAAGCAAGTGTCGACGCTAAAGAAGTAAATATCATTGTGATTAAAGAAATACCAACTATTGCCTGTGGTGTTGCCCATTCAAACCCTGGTACAAACTGGTAAAGCAGGATGAGAATTGGGATTAATATTACACCACCACCAAGCCCAACTAGACTACCAACAAATGCTGTTAAAATGCCAACTATTATACAAATTAAAAATACCAAGTTAAAACCCTCTGTCCTTTATTATCTATACTGTTCATTTTAGCATTGTTTTGTAAAGATTCCTACCGAACTATTTAATGAAATCTTAACGATTGAATGACGGTCAGGTGCATTTGGATGCAGCAGATTATCTTATGATTACGAACATGTAGCTTCATGTAGAAAAATAGAAGACGAACTTATATCGTTCATCTTCTATACGCAAAAATAATATCATGCTTTTGATACCTTGTATATTATGCTATTATATACAATTCTATAAATATAAGGGGTGTACCAATATGAATAACAAAAAAGTCAATTTTAATCTACCTTAATTATTTTAAATGGTAATAATACTATCCAATTGAAGATATGTCCCAAAGGAATGTAAAAACACAATACAAACCCTTGCCACAAACATTGATGTGACAAGGGTTCTTTGTTATTAACCGATTGAACCTTCCATCTCGAACTTAATTAAACGGTTCATTTCTACCGCATATTCCATTGGAAGTTCTTTTGTAAATGGTTCAATGAAGCCCATTACGATCATTTCAGTAGCTTCTTCCTCGGTTAAACCTCTACTCATTAAGTAGAATAGTTGTTCTTCCGATACTTTAGAAACTTTTGCTTCGTGTTCTAGTGAGATATTATCATTTAAGATTTCATTGTAAGGAATCGTATCTGAAGTTGATTCATTATCAAGGATAAGTGTATCACATTCGATATTCGCACGCGCACCATCTGCTTTACGTCCAAAGTGAACGATACCACGGTAAGATACTTTACCACCTTGCTTAGAGAATGACTTCGACACAATTGTAGAAGATGTGTTTGGTGCTAAATGATGCATTTTTGCACCGGCATCTTGTACTTGCCCTTTACCTGCAATAGCAATAGAAATCGTGTTACCACGAGCTCCTTCGCCTTTAAGAAGAACTGCAGGATATTTCATCGTTAATTTGGAACCGATATTACCATCAATCCATTCCATCGTTGCATTAGCGTCACAAACAGCACGCTTCGTAACTAGGTTATACACATTATTTGCCCAGTTTTGGATGGTTGTATAACGGCAATACGCATCTTTCTTAACAATAATTTCAACAACCGCACTATGAAGTGAATTTGTTGTATACACTGGAGCTGTACATCCTTCTACATAATGAACAGATGCACCTTCATCCACGATAATTAATGTTCTTTCAAACTGTCCCATATTTTCAGAGTTAATACGGAAATATGCTTGAAGTGGTGTATTTGTTTTTACACCTTTTGGAACATAAATAAATGAACCACCAGACCAAACTGCAGAATTTAACGCTGCAAATTTATTGTCAGAATAAGGAATTACAGTACCAAAGTACTCCTTAAATAACTCTTCGTTTTCTTTAAGAGCCGTATCTGTATCTTTAAATACAATTCCTAACTCTTCTAAGTCTTCTTTTAAGCTATGGTATACAACCTCTGATTCATATTGAGCAGAAACCCCTGCCAAGTATTTTTGCTCTGCTTCTGGAATACCTAAACGGTCGAATGTTTGCTTGATTTCAGCAGGTACCTCATCCCAAGTTCTACCTTGTTTTTCAGATGGCTTTACATAATAAACAATCTCATCGAAATCAAGTCCTGATAGATCTCCACCCCATTGTGGCATTGGACGCTCATAGAAATGCTCTAATGCTTTTAGGCGATAATCTAGCATCCATTCAGGTTCTTCTTTCATTTTAGAAATTTCTTCCACGACTCTTCGTGTTAAACCACGTTCTGTACGGAAAATGGAAACGTCTTTATCACGAAAGCCATATTTATACTCTTCTATTTCAGGCGCTTTCTTTGCCATTATAAACCCTCCTTATAGTATCGTACGTAAAGCTAGTCTTTTTCATGAACTCCTTTTTCCATTGCTTTCCATGCTAAGGTTGCGCATTTAATTCGGGCTGGGAACTGTGAGACTCCGCTAAGTGCTTCTGCATCTCCTAAGTCCAAATCCGATTCAATTTCTTCCCCAAGCATCATGTCAGAAAAGAGCTTAGACATTGCCAGTGCTTCAGATACTTTCTTTCCTTTAATTGCTTGTGTCATCATCGATGCAGAGGACATACTGATGGAACACCCTTCTCCTTGAAACTTCGCGTCCATTACGATTCCATCTTCTACTTGAAGCTGAAGTTGAATTCGATCTCCACAAGTAGGATTGTTCATATCCACCGTTAGTGCATCACCCTCGAGTTCTCCTCGGTTTCTTGGGTTTTTATAATGATCCATGATGACTTGTCTGTACAGTGTTTCCAAATTGTTAAAAGACATGACCGAAAAACTCCTTCGTCTTCAAGAGTCCGTCTACTAATTTTTCTACATCATCTTCGGTATTATATAGATAAAAGCTTGCTCTTGCAGTTGCTGTAACATTTAACCACTTCATTAATGGTTGGGCACAATGATGTCCCGCTCGAACAGCAATACCAAAGGAATCTAATGCAGTTGCTACATCATGTGGATGAACATCTCCAAGATTAAATGTTACAAGAGCAGCTCGATGTTCTGGTCCATATACTTTAATTCCTTCAACAGTACGTAATCGGTCCATGACATAATCTGCTAGCTTTTGCTCATGTGCTAATATATTATCCATACCAACTTCTTCTAAAAAGTCAATCGCAGCAGCTAGACCAATAGCACCGCCAATGATTGGTGTACCACCTTCGAATTTCCAAGGAAGCTCTTTCCAAGTGGAATCTTGGAGGGAAACAAAATCAATCATTTCGCCACCAAATTCTACTGGTTCCATTTCTTCTAATAACTCTCTTTTTCCATAAAGAACACCTATACCAGTTGGTGCAAGCATTTTATGACCAGAAAAAGCATAGAAGTCACAGTCCAAATCTTGAACATCCACTTTCATATGTGGAATACCTTGTGCTCCATCTACTACTAGAATAGCACCCTTATCATGCGCAATTTTAGCAATTTCTTTAATTGGGTTTATTGTACCCAATACATTGGAAACATGTGCAATTGCTACAATCTTCGTGTTATCCGTAATTAATTGACGATAATCTTCTAAGGCTACTGTACCATCATCCTGTAATGGAACATAGGATAATGTCGCTCCAGTAGCTTTTGCTGCTTGTTGCCAAGGAATAATATTACTATGATGCTCCATAGGCGTAATTAAAATCTCATCACCTGGTTTTAAGTTAGCTCGCCCATAGCTTAAGGCAACTGAATTAATCCCAGTAGTAGTACCACGATTAAAAATAATTTCTCCAGTACTTCTTGCATTAATGAATCGCCGAATCTTCTCACGTGCACCTTCATATTGATCCGTAGCACGAGAACCAAGCGTATGAACACCTCGGTGGACATTAGCATTATCAAAACGATAATACTTCTCAACAGCTTCAATAACCGAGATGGGCTTTTGAGAAGTAGCAGAAGAATCGAGATATACTAATGGATGGCCATTGACTTCCTGATCAAGAATCGGAAACATTTGCCTGATGGCTTTTACATCCATTAGTTAACTTTCCTTTCAATTACTTGTTTCAATTGCTTCTTAACGGCAGCAATAGGTAATTGAGATACTACTGGATCTAAGAATCCATGAATAATTAAACGCTCTGCTTCTTCTTGTGTAATACCACGGCTCATCAAGTAATACAATTGCATTGGATCAACACGTCCAACAGATGCAGCGTGTCCTGCTGTTACATCATCTTCGTCAATAAGTAGAATTGGGTTAGCATCTCCACGGGCTTTTTCACTTAACATAAGGACACGAGAGGTTTGCTCATTATTCGCACCAGATGCACCGTGCTCAATTTTCCCAATTGCATTAAATATGGAAGTTGCACTTTCTTTCATCACACCACGTTGCAGGATTTGTGCGTCCGAATTTTTACCCCATTGGGCAATTTTTGCAGTAAAGTTTTGAATCTGTTTTCCACGTCCAACTGTTACAGCATTTGCATTGGAAACGGAGCCATCACCAATTAGGTGTGTCACATTCTCTGATACAGTATTACCATCGTTCATTTGGCCAAGAGCCCAGTCGATGGTTGCGTGACGGTAAGCGACACCACGACGATTAATATAAGTAGTGGTTCCTGCAGCAAAGTTATCCACCGCACCGAAAGAAATCTTCGCATTATCTTGCGCAATTACTTCCGTTACAATATTAGCTACAGTTGCTTCTTCTTTGTTATTTGAAATATAGTTTTCCACATACGTTACTTCACTATTTTCATCTGCAACTACGAGTACATGGTTTACAAGTGCTACTTCTGGATCCTCTTGCCAGAATACCGCTTGAAGTGGTTCTTCAATTTGTACGTTCTTCGGAACATATACAAAGATTCCACCATTCATTAATGCTGCATGTAAAGCAGTTAATTTATGTTCATCAATGGATACGGCATCTTTCATGTAGTAGCGCTTCACTAAATCCTCATGCTCTTTTAAAGCTGTGAAAATATCAGTGAAAATAACACCTTTATTCATTAAGTCTTCATTAAGTTTAGCGAAAGCTACAGTATGATTACGTTGAATAACAAGATTCTCTGGTAAGTTATCCACATCAAAGAAATCTTGAATTTCAGCAGGTAATTCTGTTAATGAAGAAATGGTTTCACCTGTAGCAACATGCTTGAACCGAGTGAAATTCCAATTGCCAATTTTTGTTTTATCTGGTTTTGGTAATTCTAACGATTCAGCTTGTTCTAGTGCATTGACACGTAATTCTTTCATCCATATAGGTTCATTACGTTCGCTAGAAAACTGTTCAATATAACTTTTATCATAAGGTAGCTTTGTGTCTACAGTCATATTACCCCTCCTAACTATTAAGCGTTTTGTCCAACTGTTTCGTCTTCGATACCTAATTCTTCTTTAATCCAGTCATATCCTTCTGCTTCTAAACGTTGAGCTAATTCAGGACCACCAGATTTCACAACGCGACCTTGCATCATCACGTGTACGAAGTCTGGAGTAATATAATTTAATAGACGTTGGTAGTGTGTAATGATTAAGCAACCAAAGTTTTCGCCGCGCATTTTGTTAATACCCTTCGAAACAACTTTCAATGCGTCAATATCCAGACCAGAGTCAATTTCATCAAGAATTGCAATGTCAGGCTTGATTTGCATTAATTGAAGGATTTCATTACGTTTCTTCTCTCCACCAGAGAATCCTTCGTTTAAGTATCTTGTTGCCATGCTTTGATCGATTTCTAGGAAATCAAGATCTTTATCTAGATCCTTAATGAATTTCATTAAAGGAATTTCATCGCCTTCTTCTCGACGAGCATTAATTGCAGAACGCAAGAAATCAGAAGTCGTTACACCACTAATTTCACTAGGATATTGCATTGCTAAAAATAGACCTGCACGTGCACGCTCATCTACTTCCATTTCTAATACGTCTTCGCCATTTAATAGAACTGACCCTTCCGTAATTTCATACTTCGGATGTCCCATAATTGCAGATGCAAGAGTTGATTTACCTGTTCCGTTCGGTCCCATAATTGCATGGAATTCTCCGCCTTTAATTGTTAAATCAACGCCTTTTAATATCTCTTTACCTTCAATTGAAACATGAAGATTTTTAATTTCTAATGTAGATCCTGCCATATCGATACCTCCATATATTGTTATCTTATTTGGATATGATAAATAATGATATCCATTCTCAATTTATTCTCATTACAATCTTATAGCATTTCGAATTGATTATCAACTTTTTTAGGTTGTATAAATCGAATGATATTTTAATTGTTTTTCCCTATGTTTTGTATGGATTTATAAGGTGTTGCTAGTCCCCTTAACAGTCCGAATCGTCTAATACTTTCCTATATAAGGAGTGACCTAAGCTAAATCTATCCTCCCTCCTACAGAAGATGCGTAGAGAAGATGTCACGATGCAAAAGAGATGCCTCCTGAAAACAGTCCCATTGACCTATCCATCCTTCATCTCCACATAGTAGGTAGAATGGTTGAACTTATATAGTTTAAGTAACAGCAACTTCGACAAAAAACTGAGGATATTCATTTGAACATCCTCAGCATCATTCACATTATTTAAAAAGATTACTATCAATTTCCGCCAATAGTTGCTTGCATTGGTTGTATTCTTCTTGCCTTTTCTTTTCAACTTGCATGCGATTGTCTAAGTTTCGGCAGTATTCAGCGTACCCCATTTGATGTGATGCTTGCAGTGCTTTTTCCATTTCTGAGGTATAGTTCATTTTTATCTCACTAGAAATAGTGAATCATCCCTTTTGTTTTGTATTTGACATGTTAAGTTTAACACGCCAAATATATGACACCAAGTCGTGTTGAATTTCGAAAATCGATGAATAATACTATTTATCCTCATTAAAACGATATAGTATTATTTTCTACAAACATTTAACCAATTTCTTTAGAATGCTTCATCTTCCTCTAATCATTTAAGGCACTGATACATTCTTCTTCTGTACTTATATCCCTGCATACCGCCCCGATGATTCCATAGAATAAATTTCACCTATTCTAAATGCAAAATAAAAGAGACTAACCTTGGTCAGCCTCTTTTCTCCATATTAGTTATTGCCACCTACAGGTACTACAGCACCATTATATTTATCCATAATGAAGTTTTGAATTTCTTCTGACTGTAAGACTTCTACAACTTTCTTCAAGTCTTCATTATCTTTGTCTTCTGCACGTGCAGCAATAATATTAACGTAGTCTGATTCTTCTCCTTCAATAAATAAAGCATCCTCTAAAGGCGTAAGTCCTGCCTCAATCGCATAGTTTGTATTAATTGCTACAAGAGCGTCTGCTTCATTATTATAAGCCTCAATTAAGAATTCAGGATTCACTTCGCCAAACAAGAACTGAAGGTTTAATGGGTTTTCTACAATATCTTCTTGGCTAGGGTGGCCTGTGTCTGCATCATCTGCAATTTTAATTAATCCTTGTGCTTCGAATAATTGCAGAATGCGATAATGGTCGGGGTCATTACGACTAATAATAACCTCTGTACCTTCTGGAATATCATCTACACTTGTAATATTCTTAGAATATACACCCATAGGTTCAATATGAATACCACCTAAATTAACAAGGTCATAGCCTTTTTTCGGATCGTTGATGTCCTTTTCAAAGAATGGAATATGCTGGAAGTAGTTCGCATCAATAGTTCCTTCATCTAGATCAAGGTTTAACAAGTTGTAATCGGAATACTCTTCAATTTCAATAGTAACTCCTTCTTCCTCTAGTAACGGTTTAGCTTTTTCTAATACTTCTGCATGAGGAGTACTTGTAGCACCGATTTTGATGACATGGCCATCACTTCCACAAGCAGCTAACAAACTAATAAGTAAAATAGATAGTAGAACTAATAATTTCTTCATTTGGTAATCTCCTTTTATTCAATGTATTTTATCTTTTATCCAATTTATTAGTAATAAAGTCACCAATGAATTGGAATATGAAAACAATAATAACAATTAAAACGGTACATACAAACACGACATCAAAGTCACGTCGTACAAATCCATGATAATAGGCAAAGTCACCAAGGCCACCTGCACCGATAACACCAGCTACCGCCGTATATCCTATTAATGCAATAGCAGTTACTGTTATACCAGAGACAAGAGCTGGCATGGATTCCGGTAACAACACTTTAAAAATGATTGTTTTTGTTTTAGCGCCCATTGACTGTGCTGCCTCGACAACGCCTCTATTAACCTCACGCAATCCAATCTCTACTAACCTTGCATAAAACGGGGCTGCACCTACAATCAACGCTGGAGTCGCAGCATTAGGCCCCCTAATGGTTCCGATTAAGAATTTAGTGAATGGAATCAATAACAATATAAGAATAATAAACGGAATAGCTCGAAATACGTTTACGATTGTGGCTACAATAAAATTCAATACTTTATTTTCCCAAAGTCCACCATTTGAAGTTAAATAAAGTAAAAGTCCTAATATTATTCCAAAAATAACCGTCCCAACTAAGGCTAAAAGGGTCATATAGAACGTTTCACCCGTTGCCACTAGTAATTTCTCTATTACTACATTAGGAAATAATTCATTAAGCATGGTTTAAAACCTCCACTTCTACAGTGGTTTTTTCCGTAATATATTGGATTGTATTGTTTATTTCATGGTCACTTCCGTTAATTTGTACTACTAGGGTCCCATAAGCACCAAGTTTAGTTTGCGTAATTTTTCCTTGAAGAATATTGACTTCAATTTCAAATTCCTTAGATAACTGACTAATTAAAGCTTGATTTGCAGAATCCCCGACGAAATGTAAACGAACAACCCTTCCGCTTGTATAAACATCTAATAATTGACTCAAATCACCATCTGAGTCACCCATCACTTGTTCGACGAATTTCTTAGTAACGGGCTGCTTCGGTTTGAGGAACACATCTAGCACATCCCCCTGCTCCACAATCTTTCCTTTTTCCATCACAGCAACTCGGTTACAAATTTTCTTGATAACATGCATTTCATGGGTAATTAATATAATGGTAAGTCCTAATCTTTCATTAATATCCACCAAAAGGTCTAATATGGAATCCGTTGTTTCTGGATCTAATGCAGAGGTTGCTTCATCACATAATAACACTTTAGGATTATTCGCAATTGCTCTTGCAATACCAACTCGCTGCTTCTGCCCGCCACTTAATTGAGAAGGATATGCATTCTCTCTTCCAGCAAGTCCTACAAGCTCAATTAGTTCCTTTACTCGATCTTCTCTTTCTTTTACAGGAACTCCAGCAATCTCTAATGGAAATGCAATATTCTCACGAACTGTACGTGACCATAGAAGATTAAAATGCTGAAAAATCATCCCAATATCCTGTCTAGCAATTCTTAGTTCATTCTTATTCATTGCCGTTATATTTTTGCCTTGAATGGATACCTGACCAGAAGTAGGGTCTTCGAGACGATTTAGCAAACGAATAAATGTACTTTTTCCCGCACCACTATAGCCAATCACACCAAATATATCACCATCTTCAATGGTTAAACTTAAATTATCCACTGCTTTGATTTCTTTCTGATCAAAGCGAAATACTTTTGTCAGATCTTTAATAGATATCATTCCATATCCCTCCTCTTTCTATGATGTACTAATTTCGGAAATGCATAAATATATTCGTATCTATATCACGTCATGATAAGAATTGATTTTTCCCTTTCCAAATAAAAAACGTCTTTCTGTAAGAGAACAGAAAGACGTAATAGTAATTATTAAATCCTAACGTTCCCTCATCTTTCAAAGCCAATTGCTTTGTAGGACTTGGCACCTTTTTCAAACACGAAAGTTTGAAGGTTGCCGCGGTATCATAGGGCCTTTCCCTCCACCGCTCTGGATAAGAGATTTACATTATTCAATTTTTCAACAGAATTTACTATATCATCAGTATATAGACGTGTCAATAAAAAAATGCAATATAATTTATTATTTATCTCGAAATAATTCTGGTTGATATTCTAAAAGGTAACGATATATATTCCCAATCGATTGAAATGCATAGATTTTTTCTTTAATATCATGATCCTTCTTTATGACAAGACAAGGAACACTTTCGATTTTATTGTCTTGCATGAAATCCGGATACAAAGAAGCATTCATTTCATAAAATATGTTCTCTTGATGCACTGCTTCTATCTTATCTAGCATTGTCCTGGCTATGTGGCAAGTACCACAAAAAGGGGTATATATATACAGTAAATATTCTTGTTGTTCAAGAACTTCTTTGGAAATCTCGTTCAATTTATCACCTACTTGAAAGCTAGACTAAATAATGGGGATTAACAGCGATTTGCTTACCAAGTAGAAGCATTGCTAAAATTCGTTCTGGGGTAGCAGCTACTTCTCGATACTCACTACTAACATAAATATGCTCTGCATGAGGTAACTCAAGGGAAAGTTGTTTCCGAAGCTTCATCCCAGATTTGTCTTCATCAACAAAGATATAAACATCCTTTTCATCCAACTGGTAGGTTTCTAGCATTTCATCAAAACGTTCTATATCAAACGTTCCATTCGTACAAATAATTGTAATCTGGTCATTAATAACTTTCTCAAGTTGCCTTTTATCCGTTAAACCCTCAACAATTATAACACGTTCAGTTTGATGTGAAATCATGGTAGATCCCCCTCATATGATTAGAGCGTAAGGCGTCCAAACACAAATAGGTGAACATAATCTCCATCGGGATTGACGCCTAGAGCTGGATATTTTTGAAATGAAAACTGACTCTTTTCCGTAAAGCTTGGAAAAAAGTCAGTCTTAGATGTTTAACATATTATTCTTGTTCGATTATTTCTTTATATGCCTCAGGCGAAAGTAGATTATCAAGCTCAGATTCATCACTAGGCTCGATGACAATCATCCATGCACCTTCATATGGAGCTTCGTTTACAAGCTCAGGGCTATCCTCTAAATCTGTATTTACTTCGACAATTTTCCCACTAATTGGCGCATATAATTCAGACACTGTTTTTACAGACTCAACGCTACCAAAAGGCTCATCAACTTGTATTTCATCTCCAACCTCTGGAAGCTCAACAAATACGATATCACCTAATTCGTCCTGAGCGAAGTCTGTAATCCCTACACGAACAGTGTTACCTTCTTTTTTTACCCATTCATGTTCTTTTGAATATAATAAGTCGTTTGGTAAGCTCACGTAAAATCCCTCCGAATAATTGGTTGTACATTAACTATACAATCTATTATAGATTTATGCTAGTATTATTGATTAGCCCATTTCGCTTGAAACTCTTCTTCCTTAAAGCCAACTGTTACAGTATTACCATCTGTTACAATAGGTCGTTTAATTAGCATACCATCAGAAGCAAGAATCTCTGCCATTTCTTCAGTAGATGCATCTTGAATTTTATCTTTTATATTTAATTCACGATACTTTTTCCCGCTTGTGTTAAAGAACTTCTTAGCAGGAAGTTCGCTATTTTCAATTAACTCTAGAATCTCTTCCTTAGAAGGTGTTTCTTCCACAATATGTATGCTGTTATACACTACGTTATGCTCATCAAACCATTTCTTCGCTTTTTTACAAGTTCCACAATTCGGATACCAATAAAATGTTAATGCCATTATAGCTCCTCCTTTTCTACGGATATTTTACCATGTATGAGAAGGAATTATAAGTAGAGAAAAAAATTAATAGATTACTGTGATTATATGTTTTGTAACAAGATAGCTACATAGTTCTGATTGGATGCATAGCAAGAATAGGGAAACCTTCTAGTTATTAAAACACTCAGTATCAACCTCTCCAAGATTTCAATTAGTTCCCTACATATACCCTGTATGAATTGCCAGGAACGTAATATCCTATCTTATGAATAGTTCGGATCTAATTAGTTTGTCCATTCCATTTCAAACTACCCCATCTAAAAAAACTCATAGAGCCCTTCATCAAAATAGGTATATTCTTCGTTACATAGCTGCGGGGGGATCTATCTAATTCATTTGTGGATGCGACCTTTCTGTGCTCACATGCTCCCCTTTCAAAGATAGATGAGCCCTTTCTTCGATCACATGCTCCCCATCCACAAATAGATGCGAACAACCTCCACATACATACTCCCTATCACCAGTAAACCCCATACCTAATGAAAAGCAACCCCGATATCGGGGTTGCTTTTCATTAGATATTATTTAACTAACGGTTAATCCTAGCGAAATTTACAATGTGTATTTTTCAGCTTCAATAATGCTTGCTGCAATTTCACGTTTCTTGGCAATGACATTTGTCGGTGTGTGGCGGGTTAGCTTACGTAAGGATGAAAGCATCATACGTAATGTATCGCCTTCCTCTACCGCAATTAATGTTTCCTTTGCATCTGCCTCGATACGGTTGAATGCCTCTTGAACATATACTTGAGTATAAAGTAGTTTTTGTTTATTCTTTTCGACTCCAGTAGCATTAATCGCTTTTTCAGTGCGGAGAATTGCGCTCTCCATATTGTACACTTCAGCGACCATATCAGCTAAGTTCACAAGGATTTCTTGTTCTTTTTCGATTTTTTGCATGTATTTTTGTGCAGCTAAACCAGCACCAAGTAAGACGATTTTCTTTGCATTCCTTAATAAATACTTTTCCTGTTCTAATGGTTCTGTACCTGGCTCCTCTGGCATTAGCATCATTAATTCCTCTTGTAAGCTCATCGCTTTTTGGAATAGAGGTAACTCACCTTTCATTGCTTTCTTGAGTAGTGTACCTGGAACAAGTAGGCGATTGATTTCATTCGTACCTTCGAAAATTCGGTTGATACGAGAATCACGATAGATACGCTCTACTTCGTATTCCTGCATAAAGCCATATCCACCATGCATTTGGACTGCTTCATCTGCAGCATGGTCTAATAATTCGGTAGCCGTATATTTATTCATTGAGCACTCGATTTGGTATTCTGCAATTGCACGAGCAATTTCACGACCATCTTTTAATTGTTCTTCTGTTAATGCCCCCATGCGTTGCTCAAACAAGCCAACTGTACGATACACTGCACTTTCATTAGCATAAATTTCCGAAGCAATCGTAGCTAGTTTTTCTTGTGTAAGTGTGAATTGTGAAATCCGTGTATTAAATTGCTTACGTTGATTTACGTATTGGGTAGCCACCTCTAAAGCACGTTTCGCTCCCCCAACACCACCAATTGCTAGTTTATAACGTCCAACATTTAAAATATTAAATGCGATAATATGACCGCGACCTTTTTCACCAAGGAGGTTCTCTACCGGTACTTCCGCATCCTCTAAAATTAAAGTACGTGTGGAAGATGATTTAATGCCCATTTTCTTCTCTTCTGGTCCAGTAGAGACACCTGGGAATTCCCGTTCAACAATAAATGCAGTAAAATGCTCGCCATCGATTTTCGCATACACAACAAATACATCAGCGAAAGCGGAGTTCGTAATCCACTGTTTTTCTCCATTTAAAATATAGTGGGTTCCTGCTTCGTTTAATGTAGCCGTTGTTTTGGCACCTAATGCGTCAGAACCTGAGCCTGGTTCAGTTAACGCGTAAGCTGCAATCAGTTCTCCTGTCGCAAGCTTTGGTAAATATTTAGCTTTTTGTTGTTCGTTTCCAAAGAACACGATAGGGAGAGAACCAATTCCTACATGTGCTCCGTGCGTGATGGAGAATCCACCTGCTCGTGAAAATTTTTCTGTGATTAAAGACGAACTGATTTTATCAAGGGCTAGGCCGCCATATTCCTCTGGCACATCAGCACCTAGTAGTCCTAATTCCCCTGCTTTTTTCAATAGCTCTACTGAGTGTTCGAATTCGTGGTTCTCTAACTTTTCTACTAGTGGTAATACTTCACCCGCTACGAAGTCTTCTGTTGTTTTGGCAATCATCTTATGTTCATCTGTGAAATCTTCTGGTGTGATAATGTCCTCGCCAGTTAAGTCTTCAATTAAGAAGGATCCACCTTTAAATAATTTTTCTTTTGTTTCACTCATTTTTAACATCCTCTCTTGGATATAGTTTCTTAATGGAATAAATATACTTTGCTCTGAACAAAAATTATTAAATATACTTGTTCCATCGAGTACTTACATACCGCAGGGAGGACTAATGTCTTTCCCTGCAGTACTCTATGTGAGTTAAAAAATAATATTACTACTGCATTGCCAAAAATCTACCAATCTACAATAATTCAAATACTCCCGCTGCTCCCATTCCGCCACCAATACACATGGTGACTACTCCAAACTGGATATTGCGACGTTTCATTTCGTAAGCTAGACTTAGCGTCAATTTGGTTCCAGTCATGCCTAATGGATGACCTAGGGCAATTGCACCACCATTAACATTTACTATAGATGAATCTAAATTTAGTGCTTGAATCACCCGAACAGATTGGGACGCAAATGCCTCATTTAGTTCGAATAGTCCAACATCTGATAAGCTTAACCCAGCAATTTCTAATGCCTTTGGTATTGCTTTAACTGGTCCTACCCCCATTATTTCCGGTTCGACACCAGCAACAGCGAAGGATCGGAATTTAACTAAAGGTTTTAAGCCTTCCGCTTCTGCCTTTTCCCTATCCATGACAAGTACGGATGCTGCGCCATCACTCATTTGTGAGGAGTTCCCCGCTGTAACGGTTCCCTTCACATGGAATGCAGGACGTAGCTTAGCCAATACTTCAAGGGTTGTATCAGGTCTTACACCTTCATCTGTATCAAATAAGAAAGTTTTCTCTTCTACCTTGTTATTTTTTCCAATAAAGCGTTCAGTCACTTCAACTGGAACGATTTCATCCTTAAACTTACCTTCTGCTAGGGCTTGTGCTGCACGCTTATGACTTTCTACCGCAAATGCATCCTGTTCCTCACGAGATATGCCAAAACGATTAGCCACTTCTTCTGCGGTATGCCCCATTCCCATGTAATAACCTGGTGCACTTTCTACTAAACTAGGGTTTGGTTTAATGACATGCCCTGGCATTGGCACTAGACTCATAGATTCCGCTCCACCTGCGATAATCGTATCACTAGCGCCAAGCATGATACGTTCTGAAGCATAAGCAATACTTTGTAGTCCAGAAGAACAATAACGGTTTATGGTGATACCTGGTACATCGTGCTTTAAACCAGCAATCCCTGCAATATTTCGGGCCATGTTCATTCCTTGCTCCGCCTCTGGAATGGCACAGCCAATTATTACATCGTCAATATTTCCGTCATATCCGCCAGCACGCTTCAATGTCTCTTTAATCGTTAATGCAGCTAAATCGTCTGGCCGTGTATCCTTCAATGACCCTTTTTTCGCTTTTCCTACAGGGGTTCTAGCACCTGCTACAATAACTGCCTCTCTCATCCAAACTTCCCCCTATCTAATTCCTTAATGGTTTTCCTTTTAATAGCATGTGTTGCATACGTGCTTGTGTTTTCGGTTCGGCAATTAAGCTTAAGAATGCTTCACGCTCTAAATCAAGCATTACTTGTTCATCAATTAATGTCCCTTCTTTAATCCTTCCACCGGATAAAACATATGCTAATCTTTCAGCTATCTTGACATCATGTTCAGATGCATAGCCACCGAATTGTAATGTTTTAGCCCCTAGTACCATAGCAGCATATCCCGCATCCCCTACAACTGGAATTTTTTCACGTTTAGGTGCCTGGTATCCGGCATTCGCTAATTCAAGTACACGCTGCTTGGCATCATAGATTAAATGATCTGGATTAACACTAATTCGATCATTTCTGTTTAAGAAGCCGATTTCCCTTGCTTCATCAGCCGAAGTTGATACTTTTGCCATCGCTACTTTTTCAAACACATCATTGGCAACCTTAGTTAAGTCAAAATCAATACCTTTTGGAAGATTACGAAGCTGCTTTAAATAAAGTTCCTTCGTTCCTCCTCCACCAGGGATTAGTCCGACACCAAACTCCACCAGTCCAATATAGGTTTCTGCTGATGCTTGAAGCGCTGCTGCTGGTAGGGAAATCTCAGCCCCACCGCCAAGCGTCATATTAAATGGTGCTGCGACTACCGGCTTGTCAGAATACTTGATCGTTGTTCCCATGTCCTGGAACATTTTCACAACCATATCCAACTCAAAGAAGTTATCATCTTGTGCTTCCATTAGCATTAAAGCTAAGTTAGCACCGACACTAAAGTTCTTTCCTTGGTTACCAATGACAAGACCTTTATAATTTTTATTTACTTCTTCAATTGCATAATTCACCATTTGAATTGTATCAAAGCCAATTGCATTACTTTTCGAATGGAATTCGAGTAAAGCAACACCATCTCCGATATCAATTAAGCTTGCTCCTGAGTTTTTCTTTATGACACCATTAACATCTTTTAAGCGTTTAATGTTAATTTCTTTTGGATTAAATTGTTGTAGCTTATATTCACCTTTTTCAAAGTAATAAACATTTCCATTATCATATTTATAGAAGGAATCATTTCCTGCTTCCAGTAGCTCTAACACCCAATTCGGTACGGTTTCTCCTTCTTCCTTCATACGTTCGACAGAAGCTCGTAAACCGATCGCATCCCAAACTTCAAATGGTCCTAATTCCCATCCGAATCCCCACTTCATCGCTTGATCAATTGCGACAATATCATCGGCAATTTCTCCTACGAGCTCAGCGGAATAAATTAATGACGGCTTTAAAATATTCCAAATCAAGTCACCGGCACGGTCACCTTTCGCGGATACAAGCGCTTTCAATTTGTTGCGAGATCCTTTTGCCTGCTTTGCCAGCTCTACAGCAGGAGTTTTCAATTTCTTACGTTCTACATATTCCAGGGTTTCAGGATTTAACTCATAAATAACACTTCCATCTTTTCCTTTTTTCTTTAAGAAAAATCCTTGGCCACGCTTAGCTCCTAACCAACCGTTTTCTTGCATCTTTAACATAAATTCTGGAATATCAAATACATCTTTCTCAGCACCTTCTACTTGCTCATAGACATTACGAGCAACATGTACGAAAGTATCTAATCCTACTACATCTAGTGTTCGGAATGTAGCACTTTTAGGTCGTCCAATTAACGGTCCTGTTACCGAGTCTATTTCCCCTACACTATAAGAACCTTTAAGCATTTCTCTCACTGTTACTAACAATCCATACGTACCAATTCGGTTAGCAATAAAGTTTGGCGTGTCCTTAGCTTCTACAACACCTTTTCCTAATACATCTTCACCAAATTGCTTCATAAAGTGAAGTACTTCAGGATCGGTATACTGGGTAGGAATCACCTCTAACAACTTTAAATATCTTGGTGGATTAAAGAAGTGTGTACCAAGAAAATGCTTTTGAAAATCTTCTGAACGTCCTTCTACCATTGCTTCTACAGATATTCCGGACGTATTAGAACTTACAATAGAACCTTTCTTTCGATACTGATCCACCTTTTCAAATACAAGCTTCTTAATATCAAGCCTTTCCACTACTACTTCAATTACCCAATCCACATCTCTTAATTTTTCCATATCATCATCCATGTTACCGATTTCAATTAGGTCTAAGCTTGCTTTGGATGTGATAGGTGATGGCTTTTGCTTTAATAACGCCTGTTTACTTTCAGCTGCTATTCGGTTCCGTACAGACTTGTTCTCCAGGGTAAGTCCTTTTTGCTCTTCTTCCTTCGTTAATGCTCTTGGTACTATATCAAGCATTAAAGTTGGAATGCCAATATTGGCTAAGTGAGCAGCAATTCCGGATCCCATTACTCCCGAGCCTAAGACAGCAGCACGCTTGATTGTTCGCTTCATATTTTGTCCCCCAATCACATTTGAATGAATACTCATTCATTTTATGGTAAAAATTTAAGGACAGTCTCCTATCCATCTATACTAACTATAAAATAAATTCTGATATTTCGCAATAACCAATTCGAGAATTCCATCATTTTTTCTAAGACTTCCCAACATCCTTGTAATAATCTGAATAGGTTAGCAGAGTTGTGGTACATTACAAAAAAGCTACAATTTCATTAATCGTAATCATTCCTATTTACAAATTGACACCTGTTACGATATGATATATTTACTACAGGATAAGGTTTTAATCAAAGCATCTACTATCTTAATGAACACGAGCAACTTTATCTTCTAACTTATTTCAAACATTACGCAAGCAACCAATGACCATAACAAAAGCCCGATTTAGCTCGTGCTAGAGGGTTTATTTATATGAGCATACGTATTGGAAGATTTGATCGTGATAGTTGCCATAATCATAGTCCATTCCTACAATGATGGAATGGACGCGGAATAGTTTACTGAGCAACTCGCATTATAATGTAAACCCTATAATGTATCGTCAGCATGAGTATTGCTTCAAAGAAATTTATTATTACACAAGCACTAGCAAGTGGTGTACAATATATCATATTTGAGTACACCTAGTCGAGTTAGTATGTAAGATTATCCAAAACTATCTTGGTGTTGAGTAATAATACTATCGAATCGAAAAAAATACTCCTAGTAACAAGGATTATTTCCTATAATACAGTATGATCATAAAGCAAGCCAATGAAAGGACGCTTAATATATGAGTAATCATTCCATTATTTCATTAAAGAATATTAGTCATTCCTATGAAAAAAGAACCGCCATACTTCAAGATGTCAATTTCGAGCTACGTAAGGGAGCTTTTGTTGGCCTGCTTGGCCCAAATGGTGGAGGAAAGACAACACTTATTAAAATTATACTAGGGATTACAAAGCCTGACCGTGGAACTGTAACCCTATTTAACAAGCCAATGGAGGAATTTAAAGAATGGAGTAAAATTGGTTTCGTTTCGCAAAAATCTAATTCCTTTAATAAAGGCTTCCCTGCAACGGTGTATGAAGTCGTTTCGACAGGCCTAACAGGTAAGGTTGGTTACTTTAAATTTTTTAAACAGAAAGATAAAGAAAAGATTTTGGCTGCTATTGAGGCAGTTGGGATGAGTGAATACACTTATCAAAATATCGGGAATTTATCAGGTGGTCAGCAGCAACGAATTTTCATAGCCCGTGCATTAGTGAGCGAGCCTGAACTCTTAATATTAGATGAGCCTACGGTGGGAATCGACTCAGAGAATGTACAACGCTTCTACGAATTATTACATGAGTTGAATCAAACAAAGGGAATTACATTGTTCCTCGTAACACATGATACTGGAACAATGACTAAGTATGCGACTGATATTGTTTGCTTAAATAAGACCCTTCATTTCCATGGTAAGCCAGAAGAATATGCAAACTTAACAGAAAAAGAGATGTCAAAACTGTATGGTCACCCGGTGAGTATCGTCTCACACGACCATTAATGTTGGAGGAGAACTAATGATAGCAGATTTAATGACATATGATTTTTTAAGACAAACTTTTTTAACTGGGATTTTGATTGGAATTATTGCACCACTTCTTGGAACCTTCATTGTTGTTAGAAGGCTATCATTGATTGCAGATGCTTTATCCCATGTTACACTATCAGGAATTGCTTTTTCTTTATTTATTGAAAAGAAATTTGCATTTTACATGCTACCACCATTATATGGTGGATTACTTTTTTCCGTACTTGGTTCTATCTTTATAGAAAAATTACGCAGTGTCTATAAAGCATATCAAGAAATTGCAATACCAATTATCCTCTCTGGGGGAGTAGGATTAAGTGTAATATTTATCGCTTTAGCGGACGGCTTTAACACGGAACTGATGAATTACCTCTTTGGTTCTGCATCAGCTGTTAGTAAATCAGACTTTTTTACAATTTTAATTATTACTGTCTTTGTATTATTTATTATTACAATCTTTTACAAAGAACTATTTACGCTATCCTTTGACGAAGAACATTCAAAGGTATCCGGAATTCACTCGAAACAAATACATCTATTATTTATAATCTTAACTGCTCTAGTAATTGCTGCTTCCATTCAAATTGTAGGTGTATTATTAGTATCTGCTTTAATGACTTTACCAGTTGCTGCTAGCATGCGCATTGCTAAAGGTTTTAAACAGATGATGTTTTTAGCTATTGCATTTGGTGAATTAGCTGTTATGATAGGATTAATCTCAGGTTATTATTTAAATATCCCACCTGGTGGTACCATTGTTATGGTAGCGATTATAATATTACTATTAAGCATCGCCTATAAACGACTACAAGAATCAAAAATGGGGGCTAAACAATGAATACCTCGGAAGCAATTGAATTATTAAAGGAAAAAGGCTATAAAACTACTGGAAAAAGAAAAGATATCTTAAGCTACTTTGAAAATGCTGATGGCTATCGTACAGCGAAAGAGCTGATACGGCATTTAGAAGAAACCTATGAGGGTATTAGCTTTGATACCATTTATCGTAACCTACACTTGTATAATGAAGTTGGTATACTAGAAGTAACAGAATTAAATGGTGAGAAGCATTTTCGTATGAAATGTGCTAGTCACCATCATCACCACTTTATTTGCAAGGATTGTGGGAAGACAAAAGAGATTGAAGTATGTCCAATGGATGATGTTAGAAGATCCCTATCTAACTATGAAATTGAAGACCATAAATTTGAGATTTACGGGTTATGCCCAGAATGCCAAACCGTATAAAGCTTTATCTTGCTGTAGGCATTGGTGGCATGCTCGGAGCTTTAGGTAGGTATATGGTTTCAGTGCTATTTACTAGTGCCTATCTATTCCCTTTTGGCACCTTACTGGCCAATTTAATTGGCTGCTTCTTTCTAAGCTATCTACTTCACAATGCATTCATCAAGAGTAGACTGTCAACTATTGTATTCACAGGACTTAGCACTGGATTAATTGGTGCTTTTACCACCTTTTCTACTTTTGCAGTAGAAACAATCCAACTAGTTTATCAAAGCTATTTACTCGCTATCACCTATGTACTATGCAGCGTAGGCGGTGGGTTACTATGTTGTTATATCGGATATCGAGTTGCTCAAGTTAAAAGGTAGGAATCTATATGAATATCGTGTTTATTTGTTTAGGAGGATTTATAGGTAGCATCCTCCGCTTTTATATTTCTCAAAAACTGAATAAACGATTGATTGGCACCTGGATCGCTAATATTACCGGTTCCATTTTACTAGCGATCACGATTTATTTTTATTCTATTCATGTATTAACGGAAGCTCTTTGGTCCTTACTCGGCATAGGTTTTTGTGGTGCTTATACGACCTTCTCCACATTTGGAAATGAAGTCATTCAATTACTACTTTCAAGGAACTACAAAACAGCCGTAGCGTATAGTTTGACATCCTTACTGATTACTATTTTAGCTGTTTTCATCACACTATTTATGCTAGGATATCAGCTTTAATCCAATTGCTGCAGTAAGTACCATACAAATAAATAGAATCCGTAAGTAATCCTTTGATTCATGATAAAAAATCATCCCAACTAAAACACTACCAACAGTACCGATACCGGTCCAAATGGCATATGCTGTCCCCATAGAGATCGATTGCATCGCGATAGCTAAAAAGATAAAGCTTAAGGAAAAACCACCAATCAATATCGAAAAACTCGCAACACTTTTCTTCTTATTGACTTGGCTAATCCCGGTAACACCAACTACTTCTCCAACACCTGCAATAACAAGATATATCCATTCCATTATGATGGCTCCCCTTCCTTATCAACTGGCTTTGTGACTACTTTTAAGCCAATAACACCAACTAATAGTAAAGCAATTAATCCTACCTTTATGAACTGAAAAGGTTCCCCAAATACAACCATTTCAACACATACGGTTCCTGCCGTTCCCATTCCAGTAAATACAGCATAAGTAGTACCGGTCGGTAATTTACTCGATGCAACTACTAGTGCATGCATACTGATGTAAATAGCTATGATGGTTAATCCCCATGTTAACGCTGTATTGGCATGCTTTAAGCCGACAACCCAACCAATCTCAAATAACACACCTAGCCATACTAAATTCCAATACTTATTCACTATTATCCTCTCCTTAAGAAAAGCACCAGAATGCTTGTAAGACATCCATTGCTTATAGGTGACTGCTCCATATGAAAAAGCCCGGTGAAGATATCATCGATATCCTCCCGGGCTTTTGTCCCTCCGTGTACACTTTCGTGCGTTTTCTCTCGGACCAGACCCTAATTTGGCGGAACCCTAGAAAACTTTCTATTTATATTATGCCATATTTATCATTCTTTTTCTAGTTCATTTTCCTTGTGCGTTTCTAAGTACTGTGCAAATCGCTTTAATGTTTCTTTTAATTCTTGTTCTTCTTCTGCTGAAGTGTTTAAGTCCCCGTATCGAACCTTTTGATAAACTTGTAGATCCGCTTCTAAACCTATACGTTGAAACCAATTCTCAATGGACTCATGATGTAGCCTTGCAAGGTCTAATTTAGCTGCTTTCTTCTCAAAATCATAAACTAATCTCCTAATTGGATTACCTGGTTTTTTTCCTTTTTTCCTATTTCCTTTATTACTACTACTCTTATAACTAGCTAATGCTTCCTCTCTAATTTCAAATCCCAAAGCTTCATCATGCTCCACATCTTTTGCTCTTTCCTTAATTGCTTTATATAAGATTATGACAAAGGCAATGATAATAATTCCCAGCAAGACAAACATGATAATATCCATACTAATACCTTCATGCTGTTCGAAAACAGGCATTTCCCCCGCTTCTTCTTCTTCAAAACCACCTATTTCAATAGGTTCCATTTCATTAATTCCTTTATTAAAGAAAGCACTTAATCCAAGGAATTCAAAAAAGCGAGCTATACCTCCGACCAATATAGTTAATACATTACCTAACCCACTCCATAGACTTGCTGCCATCGTTGTCAGCAAGTCTGATAACATATAAACTGCTCCAATTACGATGGCAAAAAAACTCCCCCATTTAAACCATTCTGAACGATTTATTGTTCTTCGTTTTTCCATTTCAATAACGAATAAATGACTTAGAATATAGCCTAATAGAACAATAGCAATCTGGACAATAAGAAAATTAATTACTTCAAAATTACGTGTAATAAATAATCCAAGCAAGCTAAGCAAAATGGTCGCTCCGACGTAAGTTGCTTCATTTCCAATAAATGCATTACTTCGAATGGCAATATACCGCCATACGAATAATCCTGAGAATATAATACTTACTAGTAGGGGATAGCCGACGAAATAAAATAGTAGGAGTAGAAATGGTAATGAAGTCAAATATGGTGCATAATTTTTTATATATTTAGAGACGAAAGAATACACCAAGGCAACCCCTATAGTAATTCCTAGATAGCTCCACATCGAAACATTCTCATAATAAGAGTAAGAAAATGGTAATAACACTAAATATATGATGATTGCCTCACTCATAAAATGGTATGCATAGGTTACATAAAACTGTTTTACGTGCAATGTTGTCATCTCCGTAACGATTTTTTATCAAAAAGAACATCTTCCACCATCTTTAATTGCTTCTTTAATATCTGTTGGTCCTCTACATTTACTAGCTGGTTTCCATAGCGAACCTGTTGATATATATTAAAATTAGCATCTATCCCGACACGATGAAACCAATCCTCAACGGTCTCGTACGGTTTTCTACCCTTGTTGTATTTAACAGCTTTTTTTTCAAATTGAAAGACCATCTTTCTAATAGGATTATCAGGCAACTGCTTTTTACGATTCAATAGTGGTTTTCGCAAGTTCTCTTCTTCTGAATCCTCTCGATGTATATGAATCGGACTTTGTGGTTTTCCAACGTCTACTGGTGTTTTGTCTAAACGATTCTTCACTTGATTTTTTAATATAGAAAATATAACTAACACGAGAACAAGAATTAACAGTAGCCCGACCGCTAATACAACGATCCCGGAAATTTCTTCTATTACATTATATTCTGGTAGTTCATTATAATATCCATCACCATGTTTGGCCTCATCTGGTGTCTGCTCTGGCCATCCTCGCTTTTCCACTTCCCAAAAGCTTAGTAGATTAGAGAAACCAAGAATCGTACCTCCAACTAAGTTAATTATTCCAGTCCAGATTGCAACTGTCATATAGCGAAGAGCAGGATAAGCTACGAAAAATAACACTGCACCACCAACTAATAGACAAAGAAAGTAGAACGGTATTTTTCGATCGATATCCTTTCTATCATTTTTTCCAACATGCACCAAATGACTAGCAATATACCCCAAAAACAACAAAACAAATTGTAGGAATGGATAGATCATCATTTCACTGTCATGAACGAATATACTTACATAAATAGTCGCAATCACAGTTAATAATATATACAGCGACTCTCTCTTTACAACTTGTTGCTTTCTAATAAATACATAACTCCATATAAGTGAAACAGTAAAGAGAATACTAATTAAGAATGGATAGTCTAATAAGTAAAATGCGACAAAAACAATAGGTGCCATCAGAAAATAAATAAGCCTATTTGCATTCTTCCATGTTAGAAAAGTAAAAAGTAGGCAGATTAACGTAATAATCCCCAAATAACTCCAATATGGAACGAAAAAATACCGATGATAAAGGACTGGCAAGAAAACCATAAAGATTAGAATTGCTTCACACATAAAGTGGTAAGCATAGGCAATAAGTGGATGATTATGTTGCATTTTTCATTGCCTCCCTTGCCACAGGCCGAATAGTAGCTCCTCCTTCTCCCGCCACTACCTGATAGATACTATTTTGCACTTGTTTCCATGAACTCATCATTTCCATGGAACCACTTGTAAGGTCACCGATAAAAATAATTGTCTTCGGTTTTATAAATTGCTTTCCAATATGAAACATCATGTTATTAAATGGTAGGATAGGAGCCTGCTTATGTATCCGCGCTAGCATTTCTAAAGCATGCATGTAATGTGTTTTTCCTTCTCCTTCATGTAAGTGAACATATGGAATCTTACCAGGCTTTCTAGCATTAATATAGATTTCAAAAGGTATACGCATTTTTGTCGCATATTCACTTAAATATGCTGTATAGGATAGTAGATTTTCTAAGTTTTTATTAAAACTCACCATATTTTTATCGTTTTCTGTACTTAGGTTAACAATAAACACAAATGTCCGATCTACTACCTTTTCATAAATATTGGTCTGCATTTTTTGTGTTTTTACAGTAGCTTTCCAGTTAATTTTGTGAAATGGGTCACTGTAACTATAGTCACGTGTCCCTAATGGACTTTGTACATCCTCAAATGGAGAGTAATTCAATCTGCTATCCCCAGGCATCATATGAAATACCGCATTAACCCCATTGACTGGCAATAATTTCGGATACACAATAAATTCGGTCTGATAAAAATCATAATAACGCAATCGCATTCTACTAAAATTAAGCAGGTGCGGAAAATCATATGTAATATTTTTTACTCTAGCTACACCTCGTTGCTCTGCTCGAATCGGAAATTCTAATACGGTTTTCTTCTTCTGAATGATAGAAAGTGGTAGCTGTAACTCTTTCCAATAATCCTTATCTTTTTTCGCTAGTGTATATGCTTTAACAGCTGATCCAATTTGAAAAGAAAATTCCCCATTGATAAGTGGAAACATAGATCTATTCTCGATTTCAAAAGTAAAGCTTTCTTCTTCTCCAGGGAATAGCTTAATCGTTCTTGTATTATTCTTTAAGTTTAAGCTTCTTACAATGCTTTTATCATAAATCTTATACCCTATTAAATATGCTGCAAAAATACCAACAGCAATAAAGACTACAGCAGAACGGAAGATAACACCGATAATAAAGAACACCAATACGGCTAGAAGAATATACTCAAAGCTTCGGGAATCCCCTGTTCCCGCCTCCTTCCTCCACCTCATTGTGAAACTGCCCCTTCTTCAACTGGTACTGGAACTGCTTCTAATATTTCGTTTACTACTTGTTCTGCAGTCTTTTTTATGGAGCCTTCCATTGTTAATATTAGACGATGTTCGAAAACATATGGGATAAGCGTCTTAATATCATTAGGTGTTACATATTCTCTTCCTTGCAAATAAGCACGAGCTTGACTTGCACGCATCAACGCAAGCATTCCACGTGGAGAAATTCCCAACTCCACTTCATGATGATTTCTAGAAGCATGCACTAAATCTAGTAAATAATCATTTACTACTTCTGAAATCATGATTTGTTTAATTTCTTGTTGGATCGTACGAATTTCTTCTAGTGATAATACAGCATGAATGGCGTCATATGGATCGTTTGTACGGTAGTTGGATAGAATTTCCTTTTCTTCCTCTTTTGTTGGGTATCCTATGTCTACTTTAAATAAAAAGCGGTCCAACTGTGCTTCTGGTAACGGAAATGTTCCATAATTACTTTCTACCGGGTTCTGCGTAGCGATTACGATAAATGGAGATTCAATTTTTATTGTTTCACCATCAATAGTAGATTGGTACTCTTCCATTACCTCTAATAAACTAGATTGCGTTTTCGGAGTAGCGCGGTTAATCTCATCAGCGAGCAATACGTTCGATACAACTGGTCCTACCCGTAATTCAAATTCCTGTGTTTTTGGGTTGAAGAAGCGAATACCCGTAACATCACTTGGTAATACATCTGGAGTAAACTGTACACGACTAAACTGACCATCCATTACCTTTGCAAAGCTTTTCGCAAGCTTCGTTTTACCTGTTCCAGGAACACTTTCTAATAAAACATGCCCCCCAGCAAATAAAGCAGTGAATAGCAAATCAATCACATCTTCTTTTCCATAGATTACACGATTTAATGCTTCTTTTGCTAAACTTATATTCTCCATTCTCTAAATCCCCCTAAAAATTACAATTATTAGATAATTAATGTTATTATAACATGTTTTACTAATTTTTTACATAATAGTTGGGAACATTCCTATCCTTTTACAGATAATATTACCCAGTTTAACTTGGTACTACGAAAGATTTATCCTATAACAGTAGATAAGTTTCGCGCGAGATAGGGGGAAAATCGCGCGACTTAGAAAAATTTCGCGCGACAGAAGGAGAATATCGCGCGGCAATGGATAAATTTCGCGCGACAGATCCAACCTCGCGCGAAAAGTTAGAATACCCGCGCGAAATAGAAGTGAAGTCGCGCGAAAAATGAGAGTCCCCGCGCGAAATGGAGAGTAACTCGCGCGAAAAAGCAGCAATCTCCGCGACCTCGGAAGTAAAACCCCGCGGCAGAATTAAATTCAAATAAAAAAACACACTGTGATTAACCTCACAGTGCATTCCGAAATCTTCTATTCCTCAACATCATCTTCCGTATCAGATGTAGATTCTTCAGGTCGAATGATGCGTATTTTCTTCACTTGATACCCGTCAATTTCTTCCACGATAAATCGGTAACCTTCATGCTCCACCGTCGATCCTACACTTGCTTCAACTGTATGATTGATAATCCAACCAGCAATGGTATCTACTTCCTCTTCATCTAAGTCAAAGTCAAAGTACTCATTAATTTCATATAACAACACTTTACCATCTACTAAGATAGATCCGTCTTCTAATTCTTCAATCATTGGTGTTTCGTTTGCATCAAATTCATCACGAATTTCACCAACAATTTCTTCTAGAATATCCTCAACCGTGATTAAACCAGCAGTACCACCATACTCATCCACAACTATTGCCATATGAATTCGTTCCTTTTGCATTCTTAACAAGGCTTGCTTAATCGGTGTAGATTCCGACACGTGAAGAATTGGACGAATATGTGGTTCAATGGATTCTTTTTCGCTTGTAATATGACCAGTAAATAATTCTTTTATATTAATTAATCCTATAATATGGTCCTTATCCCCATCCGCTACCGGATAACGAGTATATTGACCATCACGGATAACATTTATATTGGTTTCATAGCTATCTTCTTTAAAAAAGCACACCATTTCTGTACGTGGAACCATAATCTCTCTAGCAACACGTTCATCAAATTCAAAAATATTGTTCACGTACATCATTTCAGCTTTATTAATCTCACCATTTTTGTAGCTCTCAGAAAGGATTAACCGTAGCTCTTCCTCTGAATGGGCATCGTTTTCTTGTATAGATTTTAATCCAAATAAACGAACTATTAATTTTGCAGTGATATTTAAAATGAACGTAATAGGATATAAAATAAATCGAACTAATAATAAAGGCTTTGCTACAAATAAAGCAATTGGCTCCGCTTTATTCGTTGCAATCGCCTTCGGAACTAATTCGCCGATTACAACACGGAAAAATAGCACGATGAAAAAGGCAATAATAAATGATAAGAAACCAGCTAAACTAGCCGAATCAATATTCTCAAAAAAATGATGAAAGGCTCCTTCTATAGAACTTTTCCCAATCCAACCAAGTCCTAATGCCGTCACCGTAATCCCAATTTGGCATACATTAATATAAGCATCCAAATTGTCACCGATTTTTTTTAAGCTAGCCGCCCTCGAGCTGCCTTCTTCAATCAATTGGTCTATTCGACTAGAACGGACCTTCACAATGGCAAATTCGGTTGCTACAAAGAATGCAGTTAAAAGAATCAATGCAGCAACCAAAAGTAAGTTAACTATATCCAATTAGTATCCTCGTATCTTTAGATACGGAGGATTTCACCTCCTGATTTGTCTTTAAATTATACCGTTCTATTTCGCAGATGATCCATCCTCTGGGACATCCATTCATCTACAAAAGTCCAATTAAAAAGCAATACGTTTACCTTCCCATCAGAATCACCTACCTCCCTAAGATAATTATATTCTATATAAAACAATCAGTCTACAAAATTATATTTAGACTTTTCATCATATGGACAAGTCATTCATACAATAAGACGAAGGCTAAGATGAGGTGGTTTTTAACTTGATTCAGAAAGCATTAGCAGTTATAGTTGGTAGTCTATTTATAGCGATTGGCATTAACTTTTTTGCTATTCCACATCACCTACTGGATGGAGGAATGATTGGACTTGGCTTAATTGGGAAATATGCCTTTGACTTTCCACCGGGCTTAACAATTATTATATTAAGTTTCCCTCTTTATATCATTGCATTTTATTATAATCGGGATTACTTTTATAATGGCGTACACGGACTATTAGTTTCTTCCTTTCTAATTGACTTCTTCCGCTCTTTCCCACCGGATTCGTCCACTCCTGTTTGGGTAAGTAGTATTTGTGCTGGGATAATGATTGGAATTGGGATAAGCATTATGTTGATTAATAATATTAGCACCGGAGGGTCTGATTTATTAGCATTAATTGTAGCCAACATAACCACCATTAATGTTGGGCTAATTATTCTTCTGATTGATAGTTTGGTAATCCTTTTTGGCTCTATTGTGATTCCAGAAACAAAGATATTTTACTCTGCAATAGTAGTGATCGTTGGCGGTTGTACTACATTTATCGTAACGAGCTATTTTAAGCCAAAGAAAACAGCTACTATAGATAAGTAGCTGCTAAGATTCTTTTCCGTCTCTCTTATTTGTTTGATTTGCTTTTAGAAGCTTTATAAAGGCAATCACGATCAAAATTAATACAATCGTGAACGGTAAGGCTGAAATCAAGGATGCTGTTTGTAGCGCATCTAATCCCCCTGATATTAGCAACACAACGGCAATTGCAGTAATTAATACTCCCCAGACTATCTTTACGAATAATGCAGGGTTCAAGCTACCCTTGGAAGTCATACTACTTAAAATGTAAGTAGCAGAATCAGCAGAAGTAACGAGAAAGGTAAAGATTAACAAAATAGATAGGATTGTTAGGACAATGGAAAGTGGTATCACCCCAAAAGTTTCAAATAGCGCTACCGCAACATCTTCATTGACCGCTTCAGCAATTTTGGTACCATTATTTAAATCACTATACAGTGCTGTACCACCAAATGTGGCAACCCATAAACAGGCTATTGCAGGAGGTACAAAAAGCACCCCAATTACAAATTCGCGTATGGTTCTTCCTCTAGAGACTCTCGCAACAAACGCTCCTACAAAAGGGGACCATGCAATAGCCCAAGCCCAATAAAATATAGTCCAATCTCGAACCCAGCTTCCACCTTGATAAGGTGTTAAGCGAAGACTGTATTGAATAAAATTGGTAAGATAATCTCCTAAACCAAGTACAAAAGAATTTAATATAAATACTGTTGGACCTGCAAAGAAAACAAACAATAATAGTAACAAGGCAATACCTAAGTTAATATTGCTTAACCATTTTATTCCCTTATTTAACCCGGTGCTGGAGGATAATAAATATAATACTAACATAACAAGGGCAATAATTAATTGAAGAAACGTAGAATTTGCAAAGCCAAACGTACTGGAAATTCCACCTGTCATCTGAAGAATACCGAGTCCTAATGATGTTGCGACCCCCATAACCGTTGCAATTACAGCAAAGGAATCAATTGCATTGCCAACTATCTTATTCTTCCCAACAACTGGTCGTATAGCTGTTGAGATAAGCCCATTCTTTTCTTTTTTAAATTGGTTATAAGCAATAATTAAGCCAACAACAGCAAACACAGACCATTGGCTAATCCCCCAATGAAAAAAAGAATACCCCATAGCCACTCTAGCTGCTTCTTCCGACTTACTCCCTAATTCAGGAAATGGTGTTATAAAAAAATGCGACATCGGTTCAGCGACACCCCAGAATACTAAACCTGATCCAAATCCAGCTGAGAATAACATACCAATCCAAGTGAAAAATGGATAGTCAGGGCGCGAATTTTGTGGGCCTAATCGAATCTTTCCATATTTACTAATAGATAATGTGATTAAAAATAGGATGAAAGCAAAAACGGCTAATAAATATAGCCACCCAAAATTAATCGTCGTAAAACGAAATAACACTTGTGCAACTTCGCCAAAACGTGTTGGGAAAAACGCCCCTAATAACACCAGTAATAATATTATCGATCCTGACACATAAAATACTGAATTGTGATAGGAATGTTTTCTCATAATTTATCCTTTCCTACTTGAAGATTTCATTAGATAAGGATTATTCTTCTACATTCCATCTATATTATTCTTGAAACAAAAACGATTACGAACAAAAAAAGGTCAAACTTTTCATTACACATAAAAAGTTTGACCTTGTTATCATACTAATTAATTTGCTACTCGGCGTACATGTCCTTTAAAATGATCTTTCCAATACCCTGAAGACATATCCGCAACAGCTAAACCTGTTGAATTTTGCGCTCCAATAAATTTACCATTTCCTAAATAAATTCCTACGTGTCCATTAGTCTTATATGTATCAAAGAAAACTATGTCACCAGGTCGGGCATCACTGTAAGAAACTTTAGTACCCACTGACTGCATTGCGGCAGTGCTAGAAGGTAGTGAAACTCCTGCTTGTGCATAAGCCCATGATACAAATCCTGAACAATCAAATCCACCAGGACCTTTTCCACCCCATACATAAGGAGTTCCTAAATGAGGATAGCCAGCATTAATCGCTACTTGTGCTGCATTACTAGCTGTAGCAGGTGCACTTTGCTTAGATTCCGTTTTCTTACTTAATTGGGTCAATGAACCGTCAGACTTAGTAGAGTTGTTGTTTCCACTTGAAGCAACAACTGGATTGGATGCGGCTCTTTGGGCAGCTATCTCACGATTTACTTGTGCTTCAATTGATGCTAGTTGACTTGCTTCTAGTTCTAAGTCTTCAATCTTTTTCTGAATACTTTTTTCTTTTTTACTTAGTTCTTTCTTTTTAGCATCGTTTTGTTCTTTTTGAGCTAAAATCGTTTCTTGCATACCAGCTAATTCTGTTTGTAACTCAGATAACTCGTCTAGCTTTTCAGCTACTTTTACTTTATCCGATTCTAATTGGTTAATAAGTTCTTGATCTGATGACGTAATTTTATTCACTGCTGTTACGCGGCTAATAAAATCTGTAAAGCTTTGAGATCCGAAAATCACATCTAAGAATCCAATATTACCACCATTCTTCTGGTAGTTAACCATTCGGTTACTTAGAATTTCAGAACGTTTTTCAATTTCTTTTTCTAGTTCAGCGATTTCATCTTCAGTAGTTTTAACCTGATCATTGGTATCATCAATCATTTTTTGGTTCGATTCCAAGGCCTTTTCAACTTGCTTAATTTCTTCATTAAGCTCATCTAATTCTACTAGTACTTCCGCAACTTCCGCTTCAGCTTTCGACAATTTACTTTCAACTTCTGAGCGCTCGTTTTGAACCTCTGCTTTCTTGTTCTGTAAGTCCGTTTCTGCATAAACAGTATTGATGGCGAAACTACTTGTTAAACCAACTACTGTTACTGTTGCTAGGGTAATGAAAGACTTTCTCATTTCGTTCCTCACTTTCTAGACATCCGACTAGTCTACTAAGTCTATTTATGTATCTTTCTACTCTATTATTTCTAGTATTAGTTAAATAGAATTATAGCATCACTTAATTTCATAAGTATTATTGTTATGTTACAAATAGATTTCAAATAATAGTACTAGGTACTAAGACGGGTGTGAAATAGTGCTAATGATAGAAACGAGAAATGAGAGTGAAGTACTTATTTGATGAAGTTTAAAATGTGGTAAAAGACTTGCTGTAGTCAAATTTATCGCCATATTTCACTTTAAGTATATATATCAAATCTTCTCTAAAAAATACGAACACATTACTAAAATGAGAGTAACGTGTTCGTTATATATTTCCCGAGAAATTTTTATTTTTGACATATAACTACAAAATATTTACGAACAGAAATACTAGTCTTTGATATATTATGACAATTTACTTACTGAACCTTTTTCCAATAAATGACCAACCAAATAGTAATAACACTGCTGCGATAATTAACTATGTAATAATTGCGTAAATATCCATAAGCCTATTATTGCTTACCAATAGTTATGGCATCTAATACTATAAATATACATCTTCGCAAAATATGCACACTTATGAAATCTATACGTTCTACCCAGAACTACAAGTTACTTACTAAAAGACCGCTTATTTGTTTGAATATTATGGTAATATAAAAATAGAGGAGATGGTCTAATTGAAACAAGCTAACTACAAAACTAGTCCCGAATATGAGGATTATGTAACTTATTATCTTTTTACAATCTTTTTTGGATTAGTTGGGCTATTAATTTTTGGATTAACCCATAACTTCACCATTATCTTTATAGCCATTATCACTGGTGTATTAATTGATATACTGAAATTTGCTGTAATAGTATTCGCTACCATTCAAGGTAATAAAACAGTGGATAATGAAAAGATACATACAGAAGAAATTGGAGAAAACGAGAATAAAATAGAAGAAAAACCAAAATGACTGAAATGACTTTACTCGGGAAGTAGATATCCGAGATTAACTACTCAAGGACTATCGTTGTAGTGTCTTCCTAGTACTTTCCCACAGCACCAGGGCGACATCTGCTCAGAAAGGGACCTTCGCAGTGTCTTCCTAGCACTTCCCCACAGCACCAGGGCGACATCTGCTCAGAAAGGACCTTCGCAGTGTCTTCCTAGCACTTCCCCACAGCACCAGGGCGACATCTGCTCAGAAAGGACCTTCGCAGTGTCTTCCTAGCCTTCGCGTAGTGAGGTGGGGCTTGTTTATGGAGAGAGGCCTCACCATACTGTCCCCTCTTTAGTCAAGGTACGGATTCGTATGAACTCGTCATCATTATCATTTGGTTTATCTTCTAATGATTTTATTTATATTATGAAAATCCTATCCCTTATGTATTATCGTGAAATAACGTCACTCGAAAAATTTTTCACGAAAATCAATATACTAGTCTAGTATCGCTTCTGCTATAAGCTCATATGACTTATTTCTTGTTTCATAACTTGGAGTATTGGTTAGAATCATGAATTCATCAACCATATGGACTTCCTGAAGCTCCATTAATGCCTCTTTAACTTCTGCCTGATTTCCAATAATCATTTTTTGGCGAGCTTCATGAAATTCTTCTTGTTCTTCCTGCGATAAAGCAGTCATAACCTTCTTCAATTTCCCCCACATGAAGCTCTCTAGCGCAAGCTGCTCTGCTTCCTCTGTGGTTTTAGCACAATATATAGAAACCGCCATTATAATTCTTGCTTCCTTATCAGGATACTCCTCTTTGAATATGTTTCGATATGTAGTAAGGATCGGGGCAGCATCCTGATCACTCATGAAATGACCAAATGCATAGTGCATTCCTTTTTTAGCTGCTAAGACAGCACTCTTATCACTAGTACCTAGAAGCCATGGTACTGGCGCTAAGTCTGGTACTGGAGTTGGTTTTACTTTTGAAAACATATGGTCCTTAGGAAAATCTTGATATAAAAAGTGTAACAACTCATCTATTTCCTCTGGCATTTTACGTACATTTTCCAAAAAGTTACCAGACAATGCAATGGAGGCTTCTGCAGGTCCACCAGGAGAGCGTCCAATACCTAAATCAATACGACCCGGATATAGGGTAGCAAGCAGATTAAATGATTCAGCAACTTTAAACGGCTTATAGTGCGGTAGTAACACAGCCCCTGCTCCAATTCTAATTCTATCGGTGTTCATGCCGATAGCTCCTAGCATAACTTCTGGTGCAGGACATGCTAGTCCATTTAGATCATGATGCTCAGCAATCCAGTAGCGGTGATATCCTAACCGTTCACCAAGTTGGGCCAGATGTACTGATTGAAAAAGCGCATCCTTCGGGGTTGTATCCTGAGCAATTGGTGCTTGATCTAGTATACTTAGCTTCATACTTTTCACCTTCTAATCCTTATTTCTTATTATCTTTTACCTTTTCTTTTTCTTCCTTTACTCGTGGAAGACCATCCACTAATTTCTCTGCTAGTTTACGGTAATAATTACTCATATTGACTAACGAAGAGATTAAAAGCACTTGCTCTAAGTAATCAGAATCCACATCTTCTAATTCTGATACTTCCTGAGATACCTCGTCTTGACATTCTTTAATATCCCCAAGAAATCGTTCAACATTATTTTGTGAAAGCGTTAAGTAGCTTCGATAGATCTTTTCTACATCAAAATCCTCTTCCATTATTTTTCCATTCAATTTATTTAACGTTACCTTTATATCATGAATGGAAAGTGCGCCTTTCAACTGATATATCAGGCTTATTAGGATAAGATGGTTCTTCGAGTATTTCTTATTTTGAATCGGAAAGAGTAGCTTCCCCTTCGCGTAATTATTAATCATCGTTTTCGTTAATACTTTTTCTTGCTCATGACGTTTCGACTTTTCCAGCTTACTTTCAAATATCTGTATAACCTGATCCATATACAATCCTAAATCAGGCATTTCTTCTAGCAATAATTGATTATCTAAATGTAATTCTTCTAGTAACTTATCTATATTTTCCAATAGCAAAACCCTCTATATCATCATTTTTCTTCATTATACTTTACAATTAGTTAAAAAGTAAACCTTGACTAGATGGTGAAATGAGTGTATTGTAATATGTAGTTATTAAAACTACGTTAAAGGGTGTTGTTAACATGAAAACCTATATTCGCGAACCGATTAATGGATTTACTCATCTTTTTGGAGCTGTACTTTCTTTTGTTGGACTATTAGCAATGGTAGTTAAAGCTTCTATTGATAGTGGTTCTCCACTTGCCATTGCAGCGGTTATTATTTTTGGTATAAGCTTAATTCTACTCTATTCCGCATCAGCGACCTATCATATGGTAGTAGCAAAAGATCATATTATTGCTTTCTTAAGAAAGATTGATCACTCTATGATTTTTGTATTAATTGCTGGAACTTATACTCCTATATGTTTGATTGGTCTCGGTGGGACTTTTGGCTGGGTAATTTTTTCAATTGTAAACGGACTGGCTTTATTAGGTGTTTTATATAAATTAATTTGGTTTAAAGCACCTCGCTGGTTATCAACCGCAATATATGTATTAATGGGCTGGCTCATTGTTTTCTTTAGCCCTTCACTAGTGGATGTCATCTCCCCTATTGGAATGACTTACTTAATCCTTGGTGGGGTATCCTATACGGTAGGTGCCGTCATTTATTGGTTAAAACCAAAGTTTCTTGAATTTAAACATATGGGCTTTCATGAAATATTTCATATTTTCATATTAATAGGTAGCCTATTTCACTTTTTGTGTATCTATTATTACCTATTATAAAATAATGAGTAGCCACAGGTTGGCTACTCATTTTATTTTGTAGTTATATCTTTCCATACCTACAAATATATGCGAAATAAATTGGTTAATCCTTACTCGCGACAGCTTCAAACGTAATTATTTCACTTGATTTCGTAGGGTATTGTCCGTGCGTATAATCTGCTGAAATGATAATATCTTTAAATCCAATCTGCTCTAAAATCAGTTTAAACTCCTCTACCCCGTACCATCGAATTGGAAATCGCTCTAGTTCAGTTTGAATCAGCTTACCATTCTGCCATTTCTCGTAACGATTATGTGTAATTGTATATTGGTTAACAGCGTCCACTTCAACTAATTTACTCTCTAGTGTGATTATACCCCCATCGTTTGTTTCCCAAGTTCTTGTCGTTACGTTGGTAGTCGTTAAGTCATTCGGTAAAAAGATGTCTATAATTAGTCTTCCCCCATCTTGAAGATGGTAATAGAAATTTTTTAATGCTCTTAGCGAATCTTCTCTATTATGTAAAAGTAAGAATGTTCCAGTTGGTACAATAATAGCTTCATAGTTTGCTTCTAATGAGAAAGACTCCATATTCGCTTTGAATACGTTTGGATTTAGTCCTCTTATGTCACAATTGTGCCTACAAATGGTTAACATTTCTTCTGAAACATCAAATCCGTCTACCTTGAAGCCTCTTTCTAATAATGGAATTAGAATTCGACCCGTGCCAACTCCAGGCTCCAAAATATTTCCTGTACAATCTTCTATTCTTTCACTATAAAATTCTACATCCCCGAATGAAAGTCCAATATATTTATCAATATCATATACCTCTGAAGAAAGCTTACTGTAATAACCCAACATAAAATCTCCTCCTTCTTTGATCTATAGACATTTTTTAAATTTCTCTTCTCACATTGATATAGGTAGATTCACTTTGAATTCTAGTCCTAACCTCTTATTGCTATAACATTATGTTTCTAAAGTAACCATTTATTACTGTATGAATTCATTTTACCATTAACTTCCACTCAAATGCGTGGTCTTTTCAAAAAAGTCACACTTCTATTTTAGAATAATTTTCATCCATTAAAAAAGGCATCCTATAAGTAGCATGCCTTTTTCCAATTAATACGATATCATTTCTGATAACACATATTGATATACTAATTTTTCCGTATTGATAAGTGACTTTTCATGTGTCCGCTCAAATGCATGGGAAGAATCAATTCCTGGACCAATTAATCCGTGGACAATGTCGTGACCTGATTTAATAGCAGCTGATGCATCTGATCCATAATAAGGATAAATATCTAGCTTGTAACCAATACCATGTTTCTCCGCTAATTGTACTAATCGTTGACGGAAGCCATAATGATAAGGGCCTGATGCATCCTTTACACAAATCGATACCGTATACTCGTCAGTTGACTGACCATCACCCATCGCTCCCATATCCACAGCCAAATATTCTACTGTTTCTGGAGTAATGTTTGAATTACCACCATACCCTATTTCTTCGTTATTAGATATTAAGAAATGTGTTGTATATGGTAAAGTGATATTTTCTTCTTTAAGCCTCTTTATAACCTGTAATAAAATGGCCACACTAGCTTTGTCATCTAAATGACGCGATTTTATAAAGCCATTATCAGTAAGCTCGACACGTGGATCAAAAGAAACAAAATCTCCAACCTCAATGCCAAGATTACGAACCGCTTCGGCATTATCAACTTCAGCATCAATTCGTACTTCCATATTATCCTGGTTTCGTTCTGTCTTCCCTGTATTTCTATATACATGAACCGAGGTTTGGTGCATTAAAATGGTACCTGTTAACACGCTGCCACTAGAAGTGTGGATTTTGCAGTATTCTCCCTCGACATAGTTATATGGAAAACCACCAATTAAATCTAATTTAAGACGTCCATTGCTCTTCACTTCTTTTACCATTGCACCAAGTGTATCGACGTGTGCAGTCAGAAAGCGGTGCTCCTCATCATTGGCGCCAGGAATCGTTGCAAGTAACCCACCCTTCCGAATCCGTTTTGTTTTAACGTCTAACTTTTGTAAGTATTCCTCTGTATACTGAATAACATTTGCGGTAAATCCCGTAGGACTTGGAATTGACACTAGTTGCTTAATTAATTCTTTTGTTTCTTGAACATTTGGATATATCGTCACCACTTCTACTCCTCTCAAATTCATATACTAATTTATATTGTAACGCGACATGTGATGAATGAACAGGCAAATTCCTAGTAATTCAAGGAATAATTTTATCGATAGCTTTCAATTAATTGAATTTTTTCTTCATATAGATTAGCTAATTGGTTCTGTAAATAGGTATTCTCCGTTTTTAACTTAGCTAATATGCGTCGTACTTGTAATAGCTGGTCCCCAACTTGGTCAATTGAATCATTAATCCTACCCTGAACCATCCAATCTACAATTAATCCATCGAAGAAGAAATCTGCAAACTTTAATAAACCTGGCATATCTGTGTCAACAGGTATCATTTCATCTATATCCAATAATTCCTTCTGAAAATCTCTCATTCGTGACTGGGCAATATGAATATACTCGGAAGCATCATCCATTCTACTATGTTTTATCGCTGTAGAAATCATCCCACCACCAAACATATCAAGTGTCCCCCACTTAGAGGCAGAACTCAGTGATTCTTGCGCATTATGAAGTGCTTGCTCAGCATATTGGCCAGCTTGAATTGCTTCATTAAATTCCTTTAAGTAAGCTTGTATATCCCCTTCTTTTTCACTCAAGCGATATAATTCGTCAGCATATCGAGAGTGACCTTTCTTTATGAGATGTTCCTTTTTACTAAGCAAATCCTGATACAACTCTTCACTATTCCCTACTTCAGCAAGTCTGTTCTGAACATTCAGAATCTAATCCATAACCTCATCTCTCGTCTTTTCTGCTTCTTCTAATTGTAATTGAACAGCTAATACCTCTCTGTTTTCTTTATCTAATTTTTCATATTTTGTCCCTGTTATGGTAGAGAAGAAATTAGCAATATGAAACCCTTCTAATCTTCTTACATCGGCCTTTTCTTCCATCAACTGGGTGTTTAAGCGATTTATTGTGTTTTCAATTTCGGAGAGTTCCGAGTAGTAATCTTGAAGCTGTGACTCAAGTTTATATTTCTGCCGAATCTTACCTTTTACTTGAATGATTTGATCATTTAAATTTAAAATCATCGAAATCCCCCTTTGCTTTCGCTAACTATACATACGATTAAGCTAGTAAATAGTTTCAAGGTTAATCCTATCCATCCTCAAAGCGAAAAAAGGAAGCACACTAATGCTGCACTCCCTTCTGTCCTACTGCACTTCACCAAACAACTGGTGGTTAGCCCCATATGGAATTGTTTCTTTTGTAATGTGAACCCCTAAAGATTGGAACGCTTTGACAACATCTTCATACCCACGTTCAATATGATCCACTCCAGTGATAAAAGTAGTCCCTTCCGCTACCATTCCAGCAAGAATTAACGAGATTCCAGCTCGAATGTCCGATGTCGTGACTATCGCACCTTTCAAATTACTTTTTCCTTTTACAAAAGCAACCCCTGAGCGCACTCTGATGTCTGCTCCCATTTTTCGTAATTGCCCAACATGTTTAAAACGATTCGGGTAGATTTTTTCCGCAATAATACTCTTGCCAGTTGCTTGGGTTAGTAAAGTCGTCATTGGTTGTTGTAAATCTGTCGGAAAACTTGGGTACATTCCAGTCCGAATTCGAGAGGCACGTAATGTACCCGTTGAATGAGCTGTTATGGCATTTTCCTCTACCTCTATCTCTATTCCAATCTCTTGTAGCTTCGTTAGACATGATCCTAAATGTTCTGGGATAACATCCGTAACCGTCACACTTCCTCCTGCTACTCCTGCACCGATTAAAAACGAGCCAGCAATCAATCGATCTGGAATCACCCGATGGGTACCACCCGTTAAATGATTCACCCCAGTTATGCGAATCGTGGCTGTTCCGGCACCACTAATATTAGCTCCAAGTTTATTAAGAAAAATAGCAGTGTCAATGACTTCTGGGTCCCTTGCAGCATTCAGTAGTACGGTCTCCCCCTTCGCTCTTACTGCCGCTAGCATAGCATTTATTGTAGCTCCAGAAGTAATCGTATCGAAATAAATAGTTGCACCACGTAATTCTTTTGCTTCCACTACATAATAATCTTGGTAATAAGTAAAGGTTGCTCCTAGCATTTCTAATGCCTTTATATGCTGATCAATCGGGCGACTAACAAAATCATCGCCGCCAGGATAACCAACGGACACTTTTCCATACTTAGCCAATAATGCTCCTACGAAATAATAAGCTGTTCTGAAAGAGGATGACTTCTTCGGATTGAAATCCGTTGCCGATATAAACCTAGGATCAATCGATATATCCCCTGTAATTTCTCGTTTTATTTTAAGGCCAACTTCTTCTCCCATTTCTCGAATCACTCGAAAATCAGCTATATTAGGTATTCCTTCGAGTATAATCGTTTCATCCGAAAGACAAGCTGCCGCTAACAAAGCCAATGAACTGTTTTTAGATCCTGGAATTTGAACAACGCCGTTTATAGTAGGTGAATAGTCTACACGAATTGCTTGCAACTAGTATCACTCCTTAGTGGAAGTCGTATTGACAATAATAATTTCGGCATTTGTTTTCTCAATCTCTTGAATTACTTTTTCTGATGCTGCTTCGTCTGTAATAATTAAATCAATTTTATCTATGGGGACAGAAGTAATAAACATATTTTGTCCGACTTTTTCATTTGGGGCTAAACATATATTTTTTCTTGATACCTCTGCAACTTTACGAGCAAATGCCGCTCCTTCAGGTGTGGCAGTGCTAATTCCACTCGCAGTTATACCGCCACCTGTCATAAATCCTATATCTAACGAGAATTTACTCATCATTTCGATAGCAAGTATATCAATCATACTGCCTGCTGATTCTGCTCGTAATTTGCCTCCAATTAAGTAAGCGGTAATATTTTTTTGTTTACGTACTGATTCAGCAATTTTCATGGAGTTCGTCACTAATGTAAACGGAATGTCTACAGGAAGGTGCTTCAACATCCCATATTGGATTCCCGCTCCACCAATAAATACAGTATCATGCTCCTGAATGTAGGAGGATGCAAGCTTGGAAATAGCATCTTGATGAGGTTCTGGTATACCGTATCTTTTCGTTTCAGAGGATGGTAATGTTCTTACCTTTTGAAGTGGTTTTAATGCTATAGCTCCACCATAGGTTTTTTGTAATAATCCTTGATTTTCCATCATGGAAAGGTCTCTTCTTACTGAATCCACGGAAATCTGGAACAAATCCGCAAGTTCTTTAGCAATTACTCTACCATCTTTTTGTAGAATTTCAAGTATTATTTGCCTACGCTCCTCTGCTAACATCTAGATTACTCCTCACCATTCTTTCTCGAATACGTTACTTTCATACTATGCTTTGTTGTTCTGTTTCGTCAATACTTTTTCATTATTATTCATGTTATTTCTGTTTTTATCTGTTTTATAAAAAAGTAGAGGCTGGGACAAAAGAATTTATCTTAAAGGAAAAACCGAATGATGAGCAAAGACCACGCTCCGGAAATATACTTGCGGTTGCTTCCAGTACAGGGGCGACATCTGCTCGAAAAGACCTCGCAGTGTCTTCTTTACCGCCGGGCGGCTGCCTTAGCCTCCCCGCTTTCGTCTACGTATATTTCCGGAGCTAGTACCGTGTATCATTCGGTTTGTCATTTAATTCTTTTCGTTATGTCCCAGTCTCCACCTGTTTAATTTACATCATCTAGCGCGTTAATAAACTTTTTCAGATTAGTAAATTCCGTCTCTCTCCGCCATTTCGCCATTTCTTCTTCCTGATTAGCAAAATATAATGTTAAGATTTCTCTCATTTCTTGATGATATGCCTTACTCTGTTTACTTTCTTCTGCCATTTTGCTAACAAGCTGTACCCAGTTGGGGACTATTTCCCCGTATCCGTATTGGGGATACGCTATAGCAATTTCTAATGCATGATTGAAATCACCATTTAAGTATAATTCATTAGCTAACCAATACCCTACATATCGATTATCCCCTTGTTTAGACATTGCTTCTGCAAACTGGCTACTTGCCTCACGATGTTGTCCTTGCATCATTAAAACAGTAGCATATAGGGATTGATCGTATTCATCAAGGATATCAACTTGCTTCCTATATAATTCAAACCATTTATGAAATAATTCCCAATCTCGCTGATTGAAATAATACAGAAATACTTCATGAATGTTAAAGGGACTTGGTGCTTTCATCGCTAAATCTTCCATATAGGAAATTGCCAATTCATCTCTATCATGTATATGGTCTTCTTCTATCCCGATTAACCGAATAATCATTCGTAAACTATGCAAATCATCCGGATTTTGTTTATAGTTTTCCTTGTATTCGTTTAGAGCTTCTTGTATTTTTCCATCTATTAATAATTGATCTGTTGTCGTTAGTTCTCGTTGTTTTAAATAAAAGAAAGGTAGATTACCATATGATTGATCATCTAACAGAGCGCCATCACTTTTAGTAATTATTTTGCCGTTTTCATCATAGGCAGCCACCTTCCAATAATAACGATTTTCTGGGTGTGTGTATGCTAATAATGATTTAGGGCTTACTATATCAGTATCTCCAAAAGCTACCCCGCCCTGTAAATTATAAATATCCTCTACTGGAATATCTGCTTGAGATTCTTTAATATTCGAAATGGAACCCGTCCCAATCCAGCCACCATCTATTTCATAACCAAATCCTAACTCATAGTAGGAAGCACCTTCTACTTCTTCCCATTCAAAGTGTACTGTATTATCCACTAATTCTTCCTCGTTAACCGGCGTTTTAATAGCAATAAGTTTCTGTAAGGTTATATCATAGGTAACATCATCCTTGCTCCCATCGATTGCCACCGTATCATACATATCTGTCACCCAAGTCCATCCACTAATTTGATCATAATGAATACCAATGGCTAATTGATAATTATTCGGTATGACTCCTTTAAACTCATAATATCCATCGTTATCTGTAAGGGTTTGATATTTTTCATCTGGTCTAATAGTATGATTTTTATCACTTTCTTCTTTTAAGAAAACGCCAATATTTTTTAACGGGGTACCATCACTTTTTACTACCCTCCCGGAAATCTTAACTACTTTCCCAACACCGCCTCGTGCTTTTAGAACACTCAAAGTTTGCTCCAATGATTTCAATCGTTGATAATAATGATTGTGATTGTATTCGATAGTTGTCTCATCATCACTGTCTGACCATTTTTCTCGTTCAATTTTATAATCTTCTTCATATTGCTTTATCGCTTTTGTAACCTCTTGATACGCTTCTTCACTGTCCCCTTGTTGAAGAAGCATTTCCGCTTTCAATTGAGCTAGCTGTGCGATGCTATCTATTTGAAGTGTTTTGGAGTTTTCCTCCATCTCTTGGCTATATTGATTTGCTTCTTCCCATTGGCCATGATTCTTAGCTATTCGTATACGTTCTATAAGAAGCTCTTCCCGTTCATAGGAATAGTTATTCGATGCTAACCTAGTAGATGCTTGATATAACGTACTTTTAGCCTTTTCTACTTCTCCAATACGTTCATAATAAAAAGCTAACGTCTTCGCAGCGGTCACTAAATTCTCATTTAACGGCCCATTCTCCACAAAATCTATTATGAACGGAAGCTTTTCCTCCCAACTAAAATCCATGACTTTCGCTTCAAGATCTTCCCATGATGTCATAGATGGACTAATATAGATATCAAACTTACCGGTATAACCATCTTCTATCATATATTGTTGAATAATCTCCCATTTTTTATTAATCGATGTAGTAGATAAAAGCTCAAGAATTTCTTGTTTATCCTCAACCTTACCTGAAATTATTTTCTTTTCAGCCAGATATAACTCCAGATTCGGGATAATGAAAGTCATCAATAATGGAATGAAAGTTAGTATACCTACGACAGCTATAACTAAGTGCTTCACCTTGACCCTAATCTTCACCTATTTTCCCGCCCCTCTGATTAGATTCCCAATAAAAATACCCCGAACCGTCGACGTGTTTAATCGAATCGGAAGCTCCTTCGTCTGGTCGCTGCTCTATTGATTTTATTGCTGGATATCCCATCACTACCATAAACAGGACAAGCACTACACTTATCGGTACGAGAGGTATAGAAATCTCTTTATTCCAAAGCTTAAGGAGCTTCTGTTTCCAAGTAGTCGGATAAACATGATTCAGTACTTGTTGATGGTTAGTAAACTGAATATGTTCCATTTCCTTATCGAGTTGGCCTTTTAATTGCGCTTTCGTTTTCTTCAAGAAATTCCTCTCCCTTCACCAAAATATCCTTCAATTTTAACCGTGCTCGCTTAAGCCTCGATTTGATTGTATTTTCCTTTTCCTTTGTATACTCAGCAATTTCGCTAATTTTCATTTCGTTAAAGTAAAACAATGTAATCACTTCTCGGTATTTATAATCAAGATCATGTATTGCTTCGCTTAAATTAGCATTCCATATCCACTCCATTAATTCTTCCTCTGGGGAAAGCGTGGTCTCATCTTCATGCATTTCGTCACTCTCGAAGGCTAGTAATATATTTTTCCAACTCCATCGACGCATTCGAGATCGACAACAATTCATCACAATAGCGGTGAGCCAGCTTTTTAATTTCGCAGGGTCTTCTAGTTGCCTAATCTTCTCATAGGCAATGACAAAAGTATCCTGTACGGCTTCCTCTGCTGTTTGATGGTCCTTTAAAAGCAGATAGGCTGTTCGTACTAAATAATTGCCATACTGATTCATTAATTCTATAAGTGCACTTTCCTGTTTATCTTTTAACCGGTCAACAAGATGCAAGCTGGCTCCCCCTTTCTGATACTTAGATGCTACTAGCTGAAATAAAGTTGCAACATATCTGAAAAAATTATAGCATGCTCCTGTTTATAGCAATAGAAAAGCTTAGTGCATCTTTGAGACGTACAGACTTAAGTTGTAGCGGATAAAGGGAATACACAACCGTAGGGGAGGCGAAGTTGACTTATCGTATAGGGGTGAGAGAAGTCCGGCTTCCGGAGCTGGACATTTCTGCTTATACTTTCTTATCACGATAAAAAAACACTCTTCCATAAGGAAAAGTGCTACTACTTTACATTTAATAATTTGCTCAATCAATATGAATTTATTTTATAAGTGCAGTTTTGGTTAGCCTTCGTTTAGTTGAAAAATTATGCTAACTATATTTATGAATAATAGCTAATACTTTTTTTAATTCTGATACTGGTATTTGACCTGGTGCTGACTCAGATACACCGGAAGCAAATGTCGCCACAGAACCAAATACGTGACAAGATAACCTACTAATTAATCCATCTCCTCCCATGGAGATGGTAATGAATGGGCGATCGGCATATTTTTCCTTCATTATATTTGTAACCTCTAATAGGGTAATAACATCTTCCTTGTTTTTCGGCATTACCGCTATTTTCGGAATATCTGCCCCAAGATTTTGCATATCTATCAGACGAGAGATAATTTCTTCCTTCTTAGGAGTTTTTTGAAAATCGTGATTAGACAATACAACATACACCTGATTTTCTTTTGCAGTGGAAACTAGTCTTTTTACCATCATATCATCCAAGAACAGTTCGACATCTACCATATCAGCCACTCTTGATTGAATCACTTTTTCCATTAGCTGCTCATAATATTCTAACGGTATTTCCTTATGACCGCCCTCATGAACAGTTCGAAATGTGAAAAGCAAAGGCACATTCTTTACTAGTTTGCTTATTTTCCCAAGAACTTTCATAACCAAATGCAGGTCTTCTACAAATTCAAAAGTATCCGCTCTCCACTCGATTATATCCGGCTCCATGGCCATAACTTTTTCTATCTCAGACATTAGTTCCTGCTCAGAACTACCTACGATCGGTACGATAATTTTCGGTAATCCTTCACCAATGGTAATATCACGCACTTTAATAGTTTGCATCTTTTTGTCTACTCCTTGCTTACACAACATATTACCATATTAATCTATTTCGATTATCTAAGTAAAGTATAGTTGCTATCGTGTGGGTTGCGTGTATTTGAGAGTTTATTTTTATGTTGGTTTTTGGGGGACGCGGGGGTGACTGGATCTTGGGGGGGATTGGGGTTCGTGAGGAGCTTGGTTTCGTGGGGGGCTTGGGGTTTGCTCGGGGGGCCTGGTTTTGTGCGCAGATCCTGGGATTCGCGCGGGGAGCCTTAATTTTCGCGCGAGATAACTCAAAAATCGCGCGGGGATTCCTATTTTCGCGCGAGCTCCCATGAATTTCGCGCGGCCTCCCCCAAAAATCGCGCGAGTCTTTTTCTGTCGCGCGATTTTTGCTAAATGTCGCGCGTTTTTTTATGATTTTCGCGCGAATTTGATTGTATATCGCGCGAAAATTTCTAGTTTCACGCGGAATTCCCGGTTTCGCGCGAGGGTCCTTAATTTTCGCGAGAACTACCTCAAAAATCGCGCGAGGATTCCTATTTTCGCGCGAGCTCCCATGAATTTCGCGCGGGCTCCCATGAATTTCGCGCGGGCTCCCCCAAAAATCGCGCGAGTCTTTTTCTGTCGCGCGATTTTTGCTAAATGTCGCGCGTTTTTTATGATTCTCGCGCGAATTTGATTGTATGTCGCGCGAAGATTTCTATTCTCGCGCGATAATATTACCTTTTTACAGAATTTCACACGCCCCACCTAATATAAACACCAGAGTTCAATACACTATGGCTTTCTATATAAGAAAAGGAGCCTTAATTTAAAAGCTCCTTCTCAATCTTATTCCCCTTCACTATTTTCCTGTTTCTTCGGTAGTCTTCCTGCCTTTTTCATAGCCTCTCTAAGCAAAAACTCAATATGACTATTGACACTGCGAAATTCGTCGTTAGCCCAATTTTCAAGGGCATCGTACAGTTTCGGATCAATGCGTAATGGGAAATTCTTTTTCTTCATTTTATCACTTCTCTATTGGTATAGTGAACCTGTATTAATGACTGGCTGTGTGCCGTGGTCTGATACAATAGAAACAAGAAGATTATTGATCATAGCAACTCTACGCTCATCATCTAAATCTACAATACCTTCTTTTTCAAGTCGTTCAATCGCATCCTGTACCATACCCACTGCACCATCGACAATCTGTTTTCGAGCAGAAATGATGGCACTTGCCTGCTGTCGTTGTAGCATCGCTTGGGCTATTTCGGTAGAATATGCTAAATGGGTTAACCTTGCCTCAATAACCTCAACACCTGCCACACGTAATCTTTCTTGTAATTCTTCCGTTAACTCTGTGGAAACTTCTTCTGCATTTCCCCTTAATGTTAATTCATCAACCTCAAAATTGTCATATGGATACTTTGTTGCTACAGCACGGATAGCTGTTTCACTTTGGATTTCAACAAATTGTTCATAACGGTCTACATCGAAAACAGCTTTTGCTGCATCAATAACTTTAAATACAATTACTGCCGCGATTTCGATTGGATTCCCATTAACATCATTTACCTTTAATCTTTTGCTATTAAAATTTCGTACACGAAGCGAGATAGTTTTTCGTACAGTAAATGGAATCGTCAGTACAATCCCTTCCCGTCGAATTGTCCCCATATATCTACCAAGAAAAATAACAACAACAGATTGATTAGGTTGAATCATAGTTATACCAGATCCTAGCACAATAGCTAACACAATCAAAATCCCACCAAGGATAAATTGCTCCTCTATAAAGCTAAATACCGTTCCGGCAATTAACCCTGCAATGACAAGAATCCCAAGATAACCATTCATTACCCATGCATTTTTCTCTTTAATCCCACTCATAACCAATCCCACCTTTTTATTAAATATCTTTCTTATATCACTATGATATCATGTTTATGAATTTTCGCAAATCTTTTTTCTCGTTTTCACATAAAAAAACTCACACGGTAATTCATACGAGACGAATTGCCAATGTGAGTTCAGATGTATATTTTTTTCGAACAAATAAATCTTATTTCCATAATGAACGTTATTTATAATTCATCGTTGCTTGTACTGCCTTTTTCCATCCTTTGTAAAGGTTCTCTCTTTTCGATTCTTCCATTTGCGGTTCAAATACGACATCATAATTCCACTGGGATGCAATTTCTTCTTTACTTTCCCAGAATCCTACCGCTAAACCAGCTAAATATGCTGCCCCTAATGCTGTTGTCTCCTTTATAAAAGGTCGTTCAACAGGAACATTTAAAATATCACTTTGGAATTGCATTAGGAAATCATTCTTAACACTACCACCATCTACTCGTAATGATTGTAAGGATATTCCAGAATCTTTAAGCATAGAGGTCAATACATCTTTCGTTTGATATGCTAGTGACTCTAGTGTAGCCCGAATAAAATGCTCTTTTGTTGTTCCACGAGTCAAGCCAAATACCGCACCACGTGCATCACTATCCCAATAAGGCGTACCTAATCCTACAAATGCAGGCACTACATAAACTCCTTCTGTTGAGGAAACCCGTTTAGCATATGTTTCACTGTCAGCAGCATTTTGAAACATACGCATTCCATCCCGTAACCATTGAATAGCTGAACCTGCAACAAAGATACTTCCCTCTAAAGCGTATTCTACCTTCCCGTCAATCCCCCAAGCTATCGTCGTTAATAATCCATGCTTAGATTGAACCGCACGATCACCGGTATTCATTAACATGAAGCAACCGGTACCATATGTATTTTTAACCATTCCTTCTTGAAAGCATGCCTGACCAAATAAAGCTGCCTGCTGGTCACCTGCCACACCTGCAATCGGGACATTTTGCCCAAATAAATGATAATTGTCTGTCGTTCCATAAACCTCGGATGAGGAACGAACTTCTGGTAGCATGGATTGTGGAATAGTTAACATATTTAATAACTCTTCATCCCATTTTAATTCATGAATATTAAACATCATCGTACGAGAGGCATTAGAATAATCTGTTACATGAACTTTTCCACCTGTGAATTTCCAGATTAGCCATGTGTCGATTGTTCCAAATAAAAGCTCACCCTTTTCTGCTCTTTCCCTCGTTCCTTCAACATGATCTAGGATCCACTTTACCTTTGTTCCAGAGAAGTATGGATCCACTAATAGGCCCGTTTTTTCTCTAATTAGATTCTCATAGCCATTGTCTTTTAATTCCTGACAGATCGCTTCTGTTTGACGTGATTGCCAAACGATAGCATGATATACCGGAATTCCAGTATTTTTATCCCAGACTACTGTTGTTTCGCGTTGGTTCGTAATGCCAATTCCAGCTATTTGTTCTGGTTTGATATTCGATTCTACTAGGGATGTAGCGATGACAGATAGCACCGATGCCCATATTTCATTCGCATCATGCTCTACCCAGCCCTGCTTTGGAAAATATTGATTGAACTCCTTTTGGGCTATATGTACAATTTCGCCTTGTTTATTAAAAATAATGGCACGTGAACTTGTCGTACCTTGATCAATTGCTAATATATATGTATCCATTTCGAAATCCTCTCTTTATTCCTCTCTCTTTAATTGCAACATGAAACACTAGCTGGAAGTAGGATTATAATAATCCCAAAGTTCTTTACTTGAAGTCGTAATAGTTGTTGCACCTGCATCTATTGCCTGTTGTACCTCTTCAACGGTTTCAATAAATCCACTAGCGATTATTTCTTTATTGGTCTGTTGACTAAATTGACGTATTATCTTAGGGACAACACCAGGAAGTAATTCAATATAGTCTGGATCAGTTCGTTCTATTAATTTACTACTTCTTTCAATAGACTTTGAGTCCAACAAAAATATTCGTTGAAAAGTCTGAACCCCTTTTTGTTTCGCTTTCATAATAACATTTGGCTTTGTCGAGATAATACCTAAGGGTTTGTACTCCTGACAAATATATTCTGTAGCATATTCATCAGACTTTAATCCCTGAACTAAATCGATATCAAGTAATAATTGTTTCTTATGCTGCTTAGCGAATTGAAAAATCGGTTTCAATCGAGATATATGAGCATTTAATACTGCAAAATACGTATAATTATAATCTGGGAATTTATCAATGTCCTTTATTTCTCCAATTACCGGTATAATTGCTTGCCCTTTAAAATTCAACAAATCACCTCTTTCTTCATCTCTATCGCCAGTATATAAATAATATAATAATGATCAAAAACAGAAGCTACTTTCTTCTGTTTTTGATCAATTACACTCTTTATAATAACAAATTAATTTTTGAATGCTGCATCCTCTAATGCAAGCTCTAATTCTTTTTTATACAATTCGCTAGTATTACTATCCCAATGGAAATAATCTCCCATCCAGCTTAGCACATTCTCTTTATATTCTTTTACCGTTTCAATGTCGAACAAAATCGCTCCTGTTCTACGATTGAAAAAGTCTACAGGTGTCACTGCCATTTCATGATCTAATGCATATTGAAGCTTAGCAAATAATAATAATGGAAGATGATATTTAGCTGCGACATCTGCCTTTTCCTTCAAAATGTCGAATAGAATTGGTACATTTGAGCCATACATTTTAGCTAAATGTCTTGCATCTTCCTCTGTTAAGCCAGCATCCATACCTACTGAAATTTGACTTTCTACGAATTGATTGAAATTAGCAGAGCCCCCTACATTTCCACCTGAAATAGGAATCTTCCGTGTTTCACAAGCTGAGAACAGTTTTTGCTGCTCTGCTTTAAATTTAGAAGCTAGTAAGTCTACTATGCTTTCTGCCATTTTACGATAACCAGTTAATTTCCCTCCAGCAATTGTTAATAATCCAGACTCAGATTCCCAAATTTCATCTTTTCGAGAAATCTCTGAAGGATCTTTTCCTTCCTCCCAAATTAACGGACGCACACCAGCCCAGTTTGATTCCACATCGTCTTTTGATATCGATACATCTGGGAACATATAGTGAATCGCTTCTAAAAGATAATCACGATCTTCCGTGGTCATCTTCGGACTAACTGGATCATTTTCATAAAAAGTATCCGTTGTGCCGACATAAGCTTTTCCGTCACGAGGTATCGCAAATACCATTCGACCATCTGGCGTATCAAAGTATACCGCCTGCTTTAATGGGAATCTAGATTGATCAATAACTATATGAACACCTTTAGTTAATCTTAGTACTTTCCCTTTTTTAGAGTTATCTTTTTCTCGGATTGTGTCTACCCACGGACCTGTAGCATTCACAACCTTCGAAGCTCGAATTTCATATTGTTCTTTCGTTAATTGATCCTCTACAATTGCTCCAACTACTTTACCATGTTCATAAATCAAGTTGACTACTTTAGAATAATTCAATGCTGTTGCACCTTTTTCCACGGCAGCCTTCATTACTTCCATTGTCAATCTTGCATCGTCCGTTCTATATTCTACATATATTCCACCACCAAGTAAATCTTGCTTTTTCACAAGAGGCGCCTTTTCGATTGTTTGTTCTGCCGTTAACATGTATCGTCTTTCATTTTTCTTTACCCCAGCTAAAAAATCATACATTCTTAGACCAATAGAAGTCATAAATTTACCGAACGTACCACCTTTATGAAACGGTAGTAGCATCCATTCTGGAGTTGTGACATGTGGTCCATTTTCATAAACAATGGCACGTTCTTTCCCGACTTCTGCCACTTGCTTTACATGAAATTGTTTTAAATAGCGAAGACCACCATGGACTAGCTTCGTAGAACGGCTTGATGTACCAGCGGCAAAATCCTGCATTTCCACTAATGCCATTTTCATTCCGCGAGTAGTACCATCTAACGCAATCCCGGCACCTGTTATTCCACCACCAATAATAAGGACATCAAAGGTTTCTTTTTTCATGGTATCAATGATTTGATTACGATTTTTATTTGAGAAATTCATATCTTATTCTCCTTTTCCGATTAGCTTTTGTAATATCAAGGTATTTATTAACATCTATATACAAAAAGAGACCACAACAACACTGTCGAACTTATTTTCGACACGTTCTGTGGTCTCTTATTCTCTACCGTGATATTAACTTACTAATATTATAACATGATCTATACGATTTGAAAACAATCAATTTTACGTAGATTGAGTCAAGTATTTGTGGGAGATTTTTAAAGTCCCTTATTTTGTATTGTTTTAATTCCAAATTTGACAACGGTTTCAGATTTATATCTTTCCATCTGTTTCCGCTTTTTTACTTTTTTAAATTC
>NZ_JBCPXV010000080.1:0-6662 GCF_039581225.1 Ornithinibacillus proteolyticus
AAGCAACATGTGCAAAAAAATAAAATAACCGTAAATCTGTTTAAAACATCTCAGATTCACGGTTATTTGGCGTTTCTGTTTTTAATTTTAGTTGCTTCTATTATAAAATTTCTTAGTTCGGGCTTACTCTGTTCCTGCCGTTTTACTTCCTGTATTTCTTTTGATATTACGATAGGCAAGACGTATGTTTTCATCAGAGCTCATCAATTCTATTAATCCATAAAAGTTTTCACCATTGACACTACGAGTATAGAGAGTGTCGAAACACTCTTGTAAATTATAATACTCATTATGTCTCAGTTTCTTCCGTTTCAATAAGTCGGTAACCCCTTTCGGAGTTAACCTCTTTTAGTCTCACGAGAACCTTATTAACCGATAAAGATCTGCCTTACATGGTTGAATGATTCTTCATTAGTCTAGTGGCTATCCCTCCATGTGGATTAGACATTTCATTGGTACTGTGCCACCACTTTCACTGATATGAAGGGAAGTTATACAATAACTATTGTCATTATTGTTTTCCTTGCCACCGTTTCATTGAGAGTAAGCCCTCCACGGTATCAGCTTACAACGTTGAATTATATCTATTTTAGAATGAACTTAGGTGCTTCCTGTAAGCCTGTTAGCGTTCATACGCCTATAACGTATCATGGATTTTCATATTAGTTAGTCTTACTCACCCACATCTAACCTCACAATTTGGTGATATACACATTTCTGTGTATTGCAGGTCTAGACCCGTACATTCAGAAGTTTGTCAGCTTAACCTTTTTCTTTTAGGTTTATTTGCATACTCACCATATTCATTTAACTCAAGCATCATGATTTACACCACCCCGTCGGGTAGGCTTTCGTCAGCTAAAGTTCACTGTTACGGTAAATTCTCACGCCTTTTCACCGAGCTTATAACACTATTATTCTTACTAAATCAAGTGCTAATCGACTTAGAGAGAACCCTTCTGAGCGTTACCTCTTCATTTGATTCTTCGATATAATCCTTCAATTCCAGAAGGAATTGCCTAGCCTTTACCAGAGAAATGTTACCATCCTCCATTTAAACTAGGAACATTTCGCACAACTATGCTGCCCCGATAGCTTAATACTGTTGTTTAAATAATAACATAATATTCCAAAAATAAAATTAGAATTTTAGCGATAGAAAAAGGCGATCACAATTGGATCATGCTTGTTTCACTATTGCACCCGTTAATTATAAACGTTTAATATGCTATCTAAAATATCTTTAAGAAAAACAACTTTGATAATTGAGGTTTTAAATTTTTTGAATAATTTGACTAATGGTACTGGAATTAGTATAATTCACTATATATTAGAGGAGGAAGATATTATGGTGTTTAACGTTAAATAATTTTGATACTACTCACGTGGTCCCCCTGTTGTTTTGTTTTTACACATATAAACAAAACAAATTATACAGGAGGTACATGATGATCGAATTTCGAAAAATTACTTGGGATAATTTTGATGAGTGCATAAGTTTACAGTTAACAGACGAACAAAAGGGTTTCCTGTCATCAAATGTTTATAGTCTTGCTCAATCGTACGTTGCTCTATTGAACGATGAACTACCAGCCATGACGTTTGCAATCTATAATTATGATACGATGATTGGATTCATTATGATGTATCATGATACTGCGGAAGAAAACGAATATGGGGATGAAGAGGCTTACGGCATCCTACGTTTTATGATTGATAAGAAGTATCAAAACAGAGGATTCGGAACCAAAGCAATCAAAAAGGCTCAAGAATACATTCAAACATTCCCACAGGGAGAAGCAAAGGCAGTTTATATTTCCTATGCACCAGAAAACAAGATAGCCAGACATCTTTATGCTAAATTTGGTTTTAAAGAGATAGGTATTGATGAAGAGGAAGATGAAATAGTGACAAAACTAAATATATAAAAGTTTTTTACTTTCTTGGCTACTCAAAATGGAGTAGCCATTTTTTTGATGAGATCAATTCAAAAGTCCTTTTATTCAACTCCCTCAGTTTGATACGATTTCCTCTCGAATGCTCACTTATTCGCAGGATTTCATGACCCCAGAGTGTAGGTTGACTCAATAATTGAAATACTATTGACCCTTTTGGCTTCGTAAAGGCATAGTGAAATAAAGGAGTCGTATTATTCTCCATATTTTACCATATAATGTACATCTCCACGCCGCCCCTGGAGGCTATCCCTCCCATGTCTCAACGGGTCTTTGCCCTTTCATTCCTTCGTCATGCCTTTCCAAGGGGTGGAGGCCGGTTTTGCTAAAGGTATGGGTCAGTGCCCTTTCGTTTAAGTATTCCAGTACTCCGTGCTTTCTTTAAAATCCTACGACTAAGCCAACATTCAATTTTATAATTGCTTTTTTCTGTTTCATATGTTCAGGTTATAAGACAATAGAATTATGCAGCAAAAGGTGTAACGCTTAAAAACTAAAAGACTCCTAAATACTCATGTCTAAATTTGTATATTTTTATCAATAAAACACGAATTAATAGGCAATAATATCCATTGATATTTTTGGGAATATTCGTCATTATTTTACATATATTAAATATTTTGTAAAATATGTAAGTAAATCAGGGATAAGGAGAGGTCGTAAAATGAAAAAAATTATGTTTGTATCATTTGTAATTGCAATAATTGCATCATTAGTTTTCCCAACATCAGATGGTTTTGCTCAACAGTTATTTAACCCAATTGATTCTTCCCAAGAAATTTCGGAAATAGGAATCAATTCACTAAAGCCCGGGACAGGCTGTGATAACGGCTGTGGCGGAGCCTCTGTATATATAGGTACTAGATCGTTTCCTAGAAAATTAAACGAAGGAAATCAAACTAAGCATATTAAAGGTTCTCACAATTATGATGCAAAGAGGAGTAGTTTTTACGGAACAAAAAAAAGTGCTGAAGATTTTGTTAAAAGGTTTGGAGGAAAAGGACAACGAGTATCCGGTACTGATAATAAAGAAAGAGTACGTATGGATTACAATGTTGGAATATATAGAAATGCAAAAGGTGATTATGAAATGCCAAGTAAAAATGCAATGATAGTTTGGGGTAAAAATGGTGGACACGTTTACGCTGCAGAACCGTGAGTTTGTAAAGGAAGTAAAGTGGTTTGGCATTAACTAAAACCTCTCCAAACTAAAAAGGAATGGTCTTATGTTTGCTATTTTTTCTTTTCAGTATTCTTATTATGGTATATTTTTGTTATAGGAATATATAAGTATAAAGGGGTGAACGTGTGAATCAAGATTATTTTATATTACAGGCTGATAACTACAGGGAGTTTCAAATAGAATTCGGCAAAGTACAGTGGATGTACTATGATATGACTAAAAATTATGGTGGTTTCGGTCATGATGTCGATTTTGAACATTTTGAATATGAGAGATTTTTCTTTGCTACTACTGACAAAGAGATGGAATGGTATCAAAGACAGATGGAAATCGTAAAACAAGGTGCATTAGTAGCATTAGGATGCGAAGTAATTAACCTTCTGGATGCTCCGGATAGAGATAACAAGGTATATAAATTCATCACATCTGCATTATCTAATCCAACAATAGAGAATTTATCATTTGAAAAAGAAGTACTGTTATCCATGAAGAAAGCACTAGAAGAAGAAACTAATTTTGCATGGACAGCACTCCCCAACGGCTCAATACTTATGGAAAAATTGGAAGAAGTTTACAATAGGTATGTATTCCAATACTTCAAGGATATGTTCGAAGAATCTACAAAAAAGTAAGTTTTCACTCTACTAACGGGGGATTTAGTATAACAAGGAATTAAACTATAAAAAGCCTCAGGTAGTATCTGAGGCTTTATTAAACTAACTCCATTCAGCTATTTTTCTATATACACACTTTTTAATTAATGCCCATTTTCCACTTCATTTCACTGTATACCACAGAGACTTGTTCATTGCATTAGACATCTTATACGTATCAAAGATAGGTTTATGAAACGTAGACTGCCTAAATAATTCTACTAATTCCTGATTGGAATACTCTTTCCCTTCTGGTACTTCTGCTTCAAACTTTATGATGAAATTGAATGTTTCAGCATTTAAAGAATATCTTTTTTCCATTCTATTTCCCCTAGTTACTAGAACCTCTCAAAGAGATTTAAGTAATATTTAATTGAATCACTTCTTATTTACAAGACTTGCATTTAAGACTTCTTCTACTATTTGGACTCGCTTCCCATTCATGCCCACATTTCTCACAAAACCACCAGTATTCAATTCTTGCTGAAACCCCCACCTCATAAGGACTTTTATCATTCTTAGTGGGATGCCATTGCTTTGCAAGTTCTGGCTTTTTAACCGCTAATGAATTTTCCCTCTTTACTTTTCTGGCAGATCGACGACCATACAATTCATAGCAGGTTTTACAACCTGTACCATTTTTTCCCGCTCTCCTATATACGTAAGCCGGATAGCTATGCCCTTTATCACAGATCCAATAAACTTTATCATGCGAACCCTTTGTTATTCTTTCAGGTGTTAACTCTCCATTTCTATCATAATCCCATTCTTTCACAAGCTGTGGATGTGTAGTAGAAAGACAATTGGTTTCATTTACTCGCTTTCCTGCACAATATGGACAGTTCTCTCTACCACCCGTTCGCTCATTGATCATCTTATCGTAAGTTGACTTACACTTAGGACAATCCCAATAAATTTTTACCTCGTTTGAAAATGGCAAGTACATATCTGGAGTCCCTTTATTCAAATCATGGTTCCATTCTTTTGCTATTTCAGGGAATAATAATTCAAGGTTATATTCTTCTGTTGCAACTTGTCCTTTGCATACTTTACAGCCATGACCATTTGCCTTACTATTAATTTGAACCAATGATGGATGTCCCTTGTCGCAAATAAACCAAGCCTTATGATTAGAATATGCTTTAAAATTTATTGGCAACAAACCGTAATTTCTACTTTCATCCCACATTTTGCTTATATCTGGAAACAAATCGGCTAAACTATCTTTTTCTTCAATCGGTGGAATTTGGGCAAGTATCGCCATGTTATCAACATCAACATTTACCATTTCTTTTATTCTATTAATTTCTTTGGTGTATCCTAAATATGTATTATCGATCATATCTAACACTTCTTGAATCATCTTACCAACTGTTTTATGCGTAGAACGTTCATATAGATATTCCTGAACTCCTTCAATTTTTAACGGAGCTAATCCATTATCTCTTACACGTATCAGGTCATAGCCAGTTCCAATTATTAAACGGCTTTTATCATGATCCATCTCAAATTTGTCTCGATGAGTATGTCCACCGTCGTATTCAATTATGGTATTAAGAGATTTAATCAGGACATCAACCGATTTATACTTACCTAAACCCTCAATATTGGGGTTTAGCTCTGCATCTTGAAATATTTGTTTGATATAATAATAGATAGCCAGTTCAGGAAATCCAACATTATATCGTTCGTGACATTTCGGGCAACCAGTATTCTTAATAGCTCTACTTTTAGCTTGGCTTGACCAAACATGCCCACACTCTTTACAAAGCCAGGTAATAAGTTTGTCAGAACCAGTCCTTATATTATTTGGTGTATTATCCTTGTTTTCATTTGTGTGCCATTCTTCAACCAAATCCGGTCTTTCTTTTGCTATAAAGTCCCTTGTATTTCTCATCCTAACTCACCACCTAAAACTATAGTACCTTTGTCAAATACTCTTCCCAATAATCTGCCTGTGAATCATCAATCTCATTAATCCAAGAATACATCAATAATATTTCAAGGAACTGTTTCTTACCTCGAAGGAATGGTTTATTAGATACCTTTTTATAAAAAAGATTGATATTAAAAAGATTAGACTTTTGCTTAATATCATAATCATACTTCATCCAGGTCTCATCGCTTTTTATTCGATGTTTTATGGGCCATTTATCTTCATTATTGAAAAAGCGACTCACCCAATTAGAAGCGAATTCAAACAAATTCACCTGATAATTTAACCATGTTTTCTCTACCCACTCATTTATTTCTTCTGCAATATAAACAGAATTAATATCAGTATCAGGCAGACTTGCTATTTGATGATAGTCCTTTATAAATCTATATAACATTTCAGTTTGCCCTTTTAGAAAAGGATTCTTTTTTAAAAGCCCTGCATAACAATCATACGATAATTCCCTAAACTCATTGTCCGTATGACACAACAAAAATAGCTCCTCTTTCTTTAAAAGACTAATAATTGAACGTTGAAGTTGTTTATCATACTCATTGTATATGTTTACTAACCAATCTTGAATGTCAGGTTCATATTTACGTAATTGTTTTCTATACTTTTGTAGTCGCTCAATATTTAATACCGTATCCGATTCAATATTCAATTCATCTAAATATTGATTGAAGAATTCCAAAACGTAGTTTACCGATATCTGCATATTTTCATTTCTGGCATCCAAATCAAATTCATTAATACTATCTTCTTTTTTTCTTTTGGCAATGTACTCTTCAAGGGTGAGCATAATATCCACTCCCTCAATAAAGTTAATTTTTCTTCCAAATACTCGCGTATTCTCAATATTTTATAAACACTAGTTAGTTGACACACCTTATAGATAGTTAAAAATTGAAAGTAATTCAATTTATTTACAGGTT
>NZ_JBCPXV010000081.1:0-6046 GCF_039581225.1 Ornithinibacillus proteolyticus
GCTTATAAATCGCCTCGTAATACTCGTCATAAGTAGTTGTCACGTACTTATTGCGCTTGTTAAAATGCTTGTTTGGGATAGATACTTTTTCGATTCGCTTTACACACTCAAATCCTGCCTTTTCTTTGTCTATGCATAGTAACAAGCACTTTCTTTTTGTCGATGCCCTAACTACACTTACTGTCATATCAGCACCCCTTATTTTTCTGCATATGCTTTAGCAGCCTTATTCCGTTCTTCCACATGAAGCCATTCCAATGTATATAAGGACAAATCCTCTAGTTTTCTTCCATCGCTAGTTTGGTAAATATCTAGATTGTGCAATTGCTTGATGAGAAACTTCTTACGCTGACTGACTTCTGTAGCTTTTAGCTGTTTGTCAATCGCTTCTAGGCTCAATATGCTTCCACCTTCCCTTTTGTTTGATTTGCTTTTCTTAGCTCCCTATCTATCAAAATCTGATTAATGAACAGTTGCCATGTTACTTTTTGCTTAGTTCCCTTTTGTGGTCTTCCTTTTCGGGTAATCACGATGTCGATTATTTTATTACCGAACAAATCCTCATGCCTTTTAGTTCTTTTCATTTCAATAACCGTTATTCTGCCGTTCATGATTCACCTTATTTTTCTCCAAGTATGCTTGTTCGATTTGATTCCAACTGAATCCTAACATGTCTCCCAATCCCAAAAAGTGTTCAAGTATTTCGAACCAATCGTGCACATCTAAATCTGTCTTAAGATATTTATTAAATCTAATGAATTGTTCCGTAATACTATAGCTCTCTTGATAACTTATATTGTCTAACGCCCATTCATTTGGAACATTTAACTCTAACCCAATACTCAAAATAAAGTGTAAGCAATCCACGTATTCTTCTAGGAGTGGGTTTTTGTGCGGATTAACATTCCATTCTGTAGGTGTTCCATCATCATCCCAATCGGTAGGAATACTTTCTACTGTTCTAGGCTCCTGGTCCTCACTCCAAAACTTAAACCCTCGCCAATTTTGAGCTAGCTCACCTAATTCCACTTGTAAAGCAAGGATCTTTTTAGAAAGTCTATCCTCACCCTCTTGCCTTGGATGTTCCTGTTCAATGTGAGCGTCCAATCCTGCTTGTATCTCGAATAAATATTCTAGTCTCATAGGTTTACCTCCTAGAATTCACTAGTTGCAAAGAAGTCTGGTTCTTTACAATACTTTTTAATATGATTTGCTATCGTGTCCTCATCTGGTGTTACTCCGTCATGATAATAAGTGAATACTTTATCCATGGGCTCTTGTGTCACGGCTTCATCACCATAGCATTCTACTAATTCCTGATAGCAATCTTCCCCGCAACAACTGACGTACATCTCTATTGCCTTTTCTTCACTTTCATGACATACCCAATCACAACGATCATCACCAAACTTGAAGATTTTTAAATCCATTTTCTTTTCCTCCTTCGCTTTTATCCAACTATGCATTAAATCACCTCAAAAATACTTAACTGACTATTCTTTTTACTAACGGCTGGGTTCAACCATAGAATTTCTAATTTTGATTGAGCAGCTTCTGTTTGAGCTATTTTAGTAATCTTCGTCCATCCTGGAAGTAAATCATTGTATAATTCACTGTCGTATCCACTTAAAAGCACGAACCCACTATGATTATTCAACGTTTTAAGTAACCTGATATGTTGCTCATTAGTCATTTCATGAGCATAATGCCTTTTTGTTCGAGTTTCTAAGATATAAGGTGGATCAGCATAGATTAAACAATCTTCTCTGTTGTAGCGTTCAATTAGAGTAATCGCATCTTGATTTTCAATTTGTACTTTCTTTAACCGTTTGGCAGCCTCAAGAATTGTTCCGGGAAGACCATTCCAATCGGGCAAAGCATTAACAGTTGCTCTGTCTATGTTATGCCTCCATCCTGTTCTATCGGATGTTTTTCCACCTCTAGCCATCCAGCAACGAATCAAGAAAACTCTCGCCCTTTCAATGTCTGATAAATCTCGTTCCAATAATTCGAACGACTGGTAGTATTCGTCTCTTGAATATGGTGTAAATTCAATTGCCTGAGCTAGTTCTTTTGGTTTTTCTCGTATTACTTTGAACAAATTAACAATATTTCCGTCAATGTCATTTACTGTTTCGATTTTCGAAGTCGGCTTATTAAATAGCACTGCACCACTTCCAAAGAACGGTTCTAGGTATACATTGTGTTCAGGCATTTGTTGGATAATCCACTTGGCCATATTCCACTTTGAGCCTACATAATTTAAGATTCGCTTCAAATTCTCACCCCTTACTGCCGTAAATTAGCTACCAATCACTTTCTTTTCCCCACAGGCTCAAGAACATACCTTCTCCCACTAACAGTAATCACTGTCGGGATGTTCTTTTTGACTTTCTTCACCGTAACTACCGGGCGATATTTTTCTCCCTTAGAGAATGTTCTAGGCATTGGCATCACCTTTTATAGCTTGACGCGCTTTAAACCCTCTATCGATATCTACATTAGATTTTTTTAGACCTGAATCCTTGCCATAATCAACTTCTCTATCATGGTTTTCTGGGTCTGCATAAAACTCTAGTGCTTGTTTGTAGCGTTGGTTTTCCAATTGTGTTGTGTCAATTTGTCTAATCAAGTTATCCCTTACAGTCCGCAAATTATCTGCGTATTCAGCTTGTTTAATTAGCCAATCAAAATCCCCATTACTCACCATGAAGAAAACTTCTTCTTGACCATTGTGTTCATAATTCGGATGTTTTAAAGTTTGTTTTATTTCTTCCAACCTCTCCTTACTCATTCGCATGTTCCTCCTTCCACTTCTTTATCCGAGCATCTGCATATGGCTTACCTGACCAATGACTTAATTCCTCTAGGTAAAAAGGTTCTGAACACCTAGGACAGCAAGGAAGCATCTTTCTACCTCGATATTCCTTTTCTAGCTTTTTGATAGTTACTAACCACGGTTTATAATTAGCTATTTGTTTTCTTTGTTCTAACAGATTGTTAACTTGTTCTTGCAACCTTTCACCATTTCTGGCCAATTCATACATAGCATCGTATGGATCAATAACTGCCCCACATTCTTGACAGGTGATACGTCTATTTTGGGTATCAACCATAAATCTACGGTTATCACATTTACATATTTTTTCGATACCACGGTTGATTCTTAATTGGTCAATACCAATGACTTTATCAGGTAGTTTGCTCACCTTTACCCCTCCTAATCAACTCTTTGCCGGGCACTAATAAACTAGACCCTCTCGAAAATGCCTTCTGAATATCATCAATTTTTCCATCCATACCGTATTCGTAGAGTGTGAAGAACACTTCATGTGGATTACGCTTTACGGCCTTTGCTATGTATCTCACACTCTTTCCTTCTTTCCAGAGCCTTAATATTTCTTTTTCTTGAAATTCCGTGACTCTAAAATCTAAATCCTTTTCATCAAAAAGAATTCGTTTAGGTTCCTTTTTCTGGGCAGCAGTCTTTCTCATCAGCTACCACCTGCACTTCGCTTATATTCTTCTAACATAGCAGCAACATCCTCTCTGCTTGCCTCGGGTTCAGGATTCGGTAGATTGTTAGATTGCTTTTTCCTTTCCTTGAACCAGTCTGGGACGATTTCTTTTGGTTTGGATTGATAATAGGTTCCTTTGTTCTCCTTTTGTCTTTGAAACTGAACTTCTAATGCTTTTAATTGATCTAAGGTCTTTACATTTTTCTTAGCCCACTTCTTCAAAGCCCCCTCTGCGTAATCGAAATCCTTGCCAGCCTTTAATGCTATCTTCATAGATTCGATAACTAGTTCGTCAGAAAGATCGTTACACCAATCGGTAATACTTTGCGTAACGAAAGGTGAAAGCACTCCGAAATTTTGCTCGTAAAAAGTGTGAGGATTTGACGTGCTACTATTACTACTACTTTCTTTAATATTTTCTTTATATATTTCTTTAATACTTTCTTTCTTGGGTGAACTATTGTTCACCTGTAGGGGTGCACTATCGTTCATCTGTAGAGGTGAACTATTGTTCACCTGTGGAGGTGTATTATCGTTCATCTCTGAATGATTGTTCACCTGTTGTTCATTCGTTCCGCTGCGTTGTATTTGCCATTCGTCATAATTTTTGTTAAATCCAATGATTCTGGGTTGATTAAAACTAGCTTTTTGTAGTTCGCGAAGTACCTGTAATTCAATCAAATTACCAACCTCTTTTTGTACCTGGCGTTTAGAAATTCCTGTTGCATTAACAAGAAAGGAAATTGATATATTATGTTCTTTCCTCTTAAATCCGTAAGTGTAGCGCCAAACAACCAATATGATTCTTAGTTGGGTTGCATTGAACTTAAATAACGGCATTACTTCTAATAGTTCATTTGCTATTTTCGTAAAGCTGTTTGGTTGAACGTTTGCCAAATCCTCACCTCCTCACACAATTCACTTTTAAACACTGTCCCAATAATCTTTTAAACCAGTTTTGGTGTATATGATGTCGCTTATTTCGCTTATACACCTAACTGGCCTATCCCATATTTCTGCTCCAGTAAATCGAATAACTGTATATCCTTCACTTGCTAAATTTCTGTCTTTTGATTTATCTCTAGCTGCTTGTTCTTTAGTCTTCTCGTGAAAATCGTGACCATCACATTCAATTGCAAACTTGTGATTAGTGTCACCAACTGTACACTCAATAAAGAAGTCCAATCTGTATCTCTTTCCGTTTACTACAACGTTTTCTTGAGCACTGGATTTTACATGTGTTCTTAGCTCCATATCACCAAGTTCTGTTCGTAATTCTGTTTCTAAATCGTATAGATAAATCATTAGAAGTTGTTCGATTGGAGACTCACATCTATTAGTTGCAAACACCAAAGAAGCTAATCTAGCGTCTTGGCTTTTGTTTATTTCATCCCTAACTCGTTTAGGGAGTTTTTTGAATGCCTTTTTCTGATTGCTAATAAAATCATCCACTGAGTTTCTAGCCACTACCTCACCCCATTACCTGTTAATCTCACAAACTGCAAATCTGCCTTTTACTTTTTTGATGGTATATCCTTCGTAACGCTGCATATACTGTAGTACTAGCTTCTTTAAATGCTTTTCATCTTGCGCCTGCTCGAAGATCCAATTCGGCAGGCGTACATTTGAAATGTTATGATTCATTGTTTAACAACTCTGGATTATCAAATATATTTCCAATTACTTCCGCAAACGCATCTTGGTCGTGTTCTACTTCAACCGGAAACATAATGTCGTAATAATCTTTACCACTGTCATGGCATTGATACATAAATGCACCGTTCCTAAATTCAACTACGAGATAAGGTCTGCTTAAGTCTGTTGAAAGGATATCACCATCGAAAATGGGATTTCCCTTCTTATCAACAACCCCTGTATATTGTTGTACATTGTCTTTTTCAACCCACAAAGGAACGTTTTTAATTCCGAAATACATCCACCTTTTTGTTGCTGGATGTTTAGCGCGAAATCTAAACTCCATAATCTCCACCTACTCCCATATCAAATTTCACTTAATTAATTTAACTATGTCCTCATAACTTTCTTTAATGTGAATTTGTCTACCATCAGATATGAATATTGCTGTTCTATCTCCTAGTTGTTTAATTTCCGTTATTTGATTCACATTGAGCAATGACTTAAAATTGTCGAAGTGGTCCGTTACTTCGATTAACATCCCATTCACTCCCATATCAAATTTGAATTTCTATTTCGTTTTCGCACTTTTCGCATTGGATATCAAAACTATCTAGTTGTGTGCCTGATAAAGTTCCTACAACATAAGGAACAATACTGATATTGTCTTGATATTTATGTGAGTCATTTTTAAATTCTTGCTCCGTGCCACACTTATTGCATTTGATAGTAAAGCTCATAAAATCACTCCCATATCAAATTTCCAACCTCAATCGTATCTTTCAACTGCTTTGTCATTCTGCAGTAATCACACTTCTCACAACGTACTGGATCCGCATGACCATTCTTCACTTCCATGATTCGCTCAAGCTTCATTTCTGTGTATTCATACT
>NZ_JBCPXV010000082.1:0-6022 GCF_039581225.1 Ornithinibacillus proteolyticus
GCTTATAAATCGCCTCGTAATACTCGTCATAAGTAGTTGTCACGTACTTATTGCGCTTGTTAAAATGCTTGTTTGGGATAGATACTTTTTCGATTCGCTTTACACACTCAAATCCTGCCTTTTCTTTATCAAGACAAAGTAACAAGCACTTTCTTTTAGTTGATGCCCTAACTACACTTACTGTCATGATCAGCACCCCTTATTTTTCTGCGTATGCCTTAGCAGCTTCATTTTGCGCTTCAATGTATGTCCATTCCAAAGTGTACAAACTCACATCTTCTAACCTTCTACCATCGCTAGTTTTATAGACTCCCATGTTATGCAATTGCTTGATGAGAAACTTCTTACGCTGACTGACTTCTGTTGCTTTTAGCTGTTTGTCAATCGCTGCTAGGCTCAATATCCATTCACCTGTCTTTCATGGTTTATTTTGTTTTTCTCAAGATATGCTTGTTCAATTTGCTCCCATGTGAAGCCTAAGGTTTTACCCAAACCAATGAAATTGCTTAGAATTTCCCCATAATAAAATTGTTTGTGTTCTCGACCAGATACTACACTAAATTTCGATATTTCTTTGAATATAACTCCAAACATTGTCAGAGCTGTCTTTTCATGTACCAAGTAAGGTTTAACTTTTTCAAATCCCAATTCCAACCCAATACTCAAAATGAAGTGTAAGCAATCAACGTATTCTTCTAGGAGTGGTCTTGCTTCAATGCCTGTCCCATAACAATATAAGCAAGGCTCGTAGTAAGGCATTCCCGGTTCGACTTCTTCGCCAGTAACGAAAAATTGATTGCCATTACATGCATGACATACAATTTCCGTTCTTGGCTCTTGGTCTTTACTCCAAAACTTAAACCCTCGCCACTCATTTGCTAACTCACCTAATTCAACTTGTAAAGCAAGAATTTTTTTATCAAGTAGATCCTCACCATGTAAATTGTGCTTATCTAAAATGCGTTTATCTAATTCGGCTTGTATCTTGAATAGTTTTTCTAGGTTCATTGGTTATCTCCCTCTCAATCTCTCAGCCTGTGCCAAAATTAATTTATCTGCATCTTTATCTTGGATGGTAATGTCCATTACTCTATTTTCGATTTCCTGTCTGATGTTTAGGTGTATGGGAAACTCATTCCGTATCTGCTGTACCATTCTTCTTGAAGTTCTAAGTCTGTACTGCCAATTTTCTCAGCTATTTGAATGAGCTGGTGTTCTCCTAAGTTTTTAAAGCGTGTCATATGTTCCCCTTCCTTGTTGCGGTTTCTATCCGAACTGTGCGGTTACCAAGATGCCAAATCTTCGTTAATATCCAATGCCTTACAATGCAAAGTCACACAAGCCCCGTAATGCCAACCACTTCCACTACCAGCTTCACTTTCGATTGTTGCTAGTGGTTTAGATTCTCCAAAGAAAGTAATTATTGAGGAATCTTCGTAATCATCACCATTATCTTTTCGTGCCACGCTAGTAATAACAGGATTCCTTAAATCATTAGGTGAATAAAGTAATTTAGTAGTAAAATTAGCATATCCACAACAACCTCCGTAATCTGAAAGAACTTCTAATTTGTAAACTTGTTCGCCTTTCTTCACTTCAATGTATGTTTCTCCTACACTTAAAATTTGAGCACCTATCAAATTTTCTAACATTCGTTTTACATCTCCTTTACTTCGCAATTTCTCTCAACTTATAATCATTTTCGCTTCCCTTCTGGCTCATGAACATACCTTCTACCACTGACAGTAATCACTGTCGGGATGTTCTTTTTGACTTTCTTCACCGTAACTACCGGGCGATATTTTTCTCCCTTAGAGAATGTTCTAGGCATTGGTATCACCTTTTATAGCTTGACGCGCTTTAAACCCTCTATCGATATCTACATTAGATTTTTTTAGACCTGAATCCTTGCCATAATCAACTTCTCTATCATGGTTTTCTGGGTCTGCATAAAACTCTAATGCTTGTTTGTAGCGTTGGTTTTGTTTCCCTAAGATTTTCAACATTATTTTCAAATCCTGAACACGTTCAGCTTGTTCAATTAACCAATCGACATCACATCTTCCGTACATATCCTCTATAAGTTGGTTTTCTTTTTCTAACTTTTCATTGTATAAACGTTCTTGTCTGTATGCTTCATTTATTGCGTAAACTGCATCATCCAACTCTTTCACACGTTCTTCCAGTTGTATCTTTTCTTCTGCTTGTTGGATTAAGAATCTCCAATTTTTCTCTAGTTCTGTTTTTCCGTTTCTCAATCCTAAAAAGAAATAGTTTGAGTTCTTTATTTCTTCCAACCTCTCCTTACTCATTCGCTTTCCCCTCCAATAACTCGATTCAAATACCAACTAGCTTTTGCATAGCCTTTGTATATATCATTGGGTATCAAGCCTATTTTCTACTGGGCAAACAAGAGCTAATTCGTACGGTTTATAACTGAAATCCATACCTTCCAGACCAAATTCCCCATTCTCAAAGAAATAATTAATAGATCTTGTTATACTTCCCAAGCTAATAATGTCACCTTTTTTATATTCGTTGATGTTACGACCAAACTTAGCCCACCATCTTCGCTCTTTTTCTCGTTGAATTTCTTCTGGTGTGGCATGTCGCAACTTGGAAAATACATAATATTGTTTGTTATCTACATAAGGGCATTCATCTACGTAAACCGCAATTTCATCATGTGTAATTTTTGCGATTCTAGAAGTCCATATATCACCATGATTATTGACAACAACCCAATCATTAACTTCGAATTTAGGATCTACTTCATATCCGATGTACAAAGCTTTTATAAGTGTGTCTAGGTCAATTAACTTTTTTCCATTCGCTAGCAATGTTGTTGTAGTTAGCTACGATTTCGTGGTCTTTCATTCTTCTCCTAGTATTTTCTATTAATGTTCCTAGTTTTTCTGATACCTTTACCTTTTCACTCATTCGTTTTCCCCTCCAATAACCTTATTCAAATACCATCTAGCTTTCTTTAAATCTTCCATACCGCCCTTTTTCTGATGGCGCATAACATATTTGATTACATTTCCTAAGCAGTAAGCATGGAATCCGTTTAGGTCTGTTGTAGCTTGTTCAATTATGTCAATTACTTCTGTTTTACCTTGATAATGTGATGGGTGGTTTACGTTGTCAGTATCGACAATCGCCCATTCACCTTTACCCCTCCTAATCTAGTTCCCTAGCTTTATCAAACTGTTCCTGCGTTATTTCAATGTTTACAGGAGTGTAATGCTTCAACCATTCTTCTACATCAAAATTAATTACTGCATCATCTCCAAACGTTTCAATCATGTGCTCTTTATGGTTATTGCTCTCCTGTTTAAGCTCTTCCAACTCCTTATCACCAGGAGCTTCAAAATCGTCTCTCCAAATCATAAATGCACATTCAACATCATCAATGAGCACATCTAAGTTTTCATCCGACCAATCTCCGTTTTCAGGTCCATTTGCTAGATAACGATCTTTATTTTCCTTGTTTTGAAATACTATTACAGGTACTTTTTTCATCTTTACCCCTCCTAATCAGCTCTTTACCTGGCACTAATAAACTAGACCCTCTCGAAAATGCCTTCTGAATATCATCAATTTTTCCGTTCATCCAGTTTTCGTATAGTGTGAAGAATACCTCATGTGGATTACGCTTTACTGTTTTCGAAATGAAATTTACGCTTTTGCCATCTCGCCATAATTCCAAAATCTGCTTTTCTTGCCAGTCAGGCATTCTGAAATCAAGGTCCTTTTCATCGAACAAAATTCGGTTATTCCTACCCTTTAGGAATGCATTGGGGTTGCCAAGCGTGTTCATGCCAATCCACGCTCTTGCAGATATTTCCTCGTTTCCTCAACATTTGGAACAGCTTTATCTTGAACTGCACTTTTATATTCATTCCACTCAAGCCATTTTCGTTCTGTTTCCGTCTGAGTATCTTTTGGATCAAATATCATTACTGATTTCATTCCCATGAACATTAGTGATTCCTCCTCATTCGATAATCTTCACCCTCAACTTCATAGATTCGCTCTCCGCACATTCCTAGCAATCTACTACAAGCTGCATATCCAATCTTTTCAGCAAGTGAACCAGTATCTTCGTTCGAACTGAACATAATCGGTCTGTGATGTCTGTACCGTTCATTGATGATTTGGTAGTACAAGTCTTCTTTTGCTTCGGACCATTTTACTTTTCCTAAGTCGTCCCAAACGAGTACATCCACGTTGATTGCGCTATTTAGCAATTTATTTAACGTTTCACCTTCATCGTTCATTCGTTTAGCGTTGATTAGTTCATTCATAAACTCCACATCCGATACGCATAAGACACGGCAACCTCTTTCAAATTTGGATTTCTGACCATGTGCCAATTCATCCCGAACTCGTACTTTATTTAGCATCCATTTGGCAGCTGCCATTTGTAAGTGAGTCTTTCCTAAACCAAAGTTGTTACGTTCTGCTTTTGCCTGGTGACGATCTTCTCCAAACAATGCTTTTATCCGTGATTCACCAAACACCGCCATAAACGCTAAGCTATTATGCTCCGGTTTGTTTTCAATAATGTTTGGAAACTCTCTTAGATATTCTTGAATAGCCCGGAATAACGTTTGCTGTGCTTCACTTTCACGAACATAATTATCAAATCTAGCATTTTTAAATTCACTAGGGATTAAAGCATTTTTAAAACGGTTTTTAAGATGCTTTGTTTCTTGGCAGTGACAAGGCCTGTATACATCACGCTCAAACCCATAATCTTCATCATAAATCCGTTCAATCAATGAACCAGTATCTTTACAATCCTTGCACTCAACGTCCGAGTACTGCTCGTTTTGATGATTCAAGCTCTCGCTGCGCTTCTGCATAGCTCTTGCCCTTTCCATTACTTGTTCCATTGCTGAACCTAGGTCTGTGAAGCCCGTTGTCATGCGTTTCACCTTCCTTTTCTGCGTAGTAACGATCTAATATAAAGCCTGCACAATAATCCAGTGAGTTTATTTTGTCCCTCGAATGTTTTGGTTGGAATGTTCGAAAACGCTCATCCAAAAACTCAATTGCCTTATCAACTGGAATACCAGATTTTGCAATTTCATTAGCAGACATTTCATCTTTGGGACTTGGATGCATTTGTTGTCTTAATTTCAAATAATGTGAAAGGATTTCGGCAGCAACTTTTTCAGTTTCATTTTTGCTATCCTCTGCTTTACTTTCCTTTGCTTTGCTTTCCTCTGCTTTACTTTGTGTACTAATGTCAACATCTATCGGGTTAATGTCCACAATAATGAGGTTCTTGTATACATTAACTTCTTCATCATCCAATAATAGGTAATCTGAACGAATTTCGACCCTTTTTCTTCGTGCTGCTGCTTCCAAATATCGCTTCTGAATGCCCTTAGAACTAAGGATTTGGTGCTTTTCGAATAAAGACCATGAAAATAATCCCCATTTTATGCAATCATTAATGATGTCATTTATTCGATTAATGTTTACATTAACTCTCCTAGAGAATAATAATTGTTCCTTTTCTCCCCACTCATAGAAATAACTGTTGTCATAGATTTTCATTAATATCTTTATCACTACACCAAAACCTTCAAGTCCATGGTTAGCTTCAATTAAAGCGATTTTGTCATCCTGATCTATGTCAACATCTAGTGGGAAATAATCAAGACCTTGTTTAATCGGCCTAACCATTACCTCACCCCATTACCTATTAATCTCACAAACTGCTAATCTACCTTTTACCTTTTTGACGGTATAATTTGGATATTTCCGCATATACTGTAGTACAAGCTGTTTCAAGTGTTCCTGGTCACGTGCTTGCTCCCAGATCCATTCCGGGAGCCTCACGTGGGATATGTTACTTCCTGTCATTCCCATATCAAATTTCCGACCTCAATCGTATCTTTCAACTGCTTTGTCATTCTGCAGTAATCACACTTCTCACAACGTACTGGATCCGCATGACCATTCTTCACTTCCATGATTCGCTCAAGCTTCATTTCTGTGTATTCATACT
>NZ_JBCPXV010000083.1:0-5797 GCF_039581225.1 Ornithinibacillus proteolyticus
GTCCTTTTTGTTTACTTTAATATCAGAAAATTGCGTGCAAAAAATAATAAGCATGGTCCTTACCGTTAAAACGTTGGTAAGGACCATGCTTATATTAATTTACTGGGGTTTTGTCCCAGCCTCTTTTCATTATCCTCCTAAACCTTATGTAAAATAGACTTTTGGAATTCTCTCTGGTGTAAGAGGATTCTCATTATAATGGGGGCATTAATACAATCCCCCAACAAGCCACGATAGAAAACTAGCCACCTGTAAGAAATAAAAAGCTTTGAGCATGCGCCCAAAGCCTGTATGGTAAAAGGAGAGATGTAGCATACGGTTGGTGGCTTATAGCAATTCGTTAGCGTTTATTTAACGAAGAAGAGATTTTGCAGCGAAGTGCGTCGATACGGCTATGAGCGCCTTTCACTAGTTGTTTTAATTGACATTTTACATCTTGTAACATCATACTACCTCCTTTCTAGTTGCAGTTTATGAAAGGAGGTAGAAGTTGTTCGTATGTTTTCACTATTTCTACTAAAATTGGTAGATAAAATAGGCGACAAGCATTTATTCTTTATTCGATTTTAAGACTTTGCTCATTAAATCTGTCATTTCCTCCATTTTCTTTTCGTCACTTAGCATTTCCTGCATCATATCCATCGCAGCTTTTCTCATGTCTGGATCCTTCATCATATTGGATAATAAGTCAGAAGCATTTCCATCTCCGCCTAAATTCTTTAACAGCTCACTTAGATTTTGATCCTTTGCCATCATGCTCACCACCTTTTCATAAGGGATTTTTTTCGCTACTTTACCGACACCATCTACTAGTACTTGCCTATATTTCTTTCCTTCCTCAGACTGCAGCGCGTGGAATAATGCTTGTAAACCTCCCAACCATTCTGTATGGAGATTATTGCTTTGCCATTCATGCTTTAATCGCTCAAAAAAAGCAGGTGACGGTGGGGTGGCTTCTTGATTATTGGGATTTGGAGGGGTGTTGGAATAGTTTGGAGCTTCATTAAAAACGGTAGTGGAGGATTGGTAATACCGATTTCGTTTGAATTCACGGTATTTTCCAGCTGCAGTACGCTTAAAGGATATCGTTTTCAAATTCATCACCACCTTTATTTCTTTTCCTTCATTACAAAGGTACGCAGTTCTTTAACACTCGGTAAGTGCGTGAGTCTAGTTTGTATGGAAAAATATATGCTTGCCTACTAGAAATAGCGTTAATAGGTTATAAATCCTACTGAAAATAACCATTTTTTAATAGAGAGGTTATTTCGTCCAATCTAAAGCTACCACCGGACATAACTTATTAATGTGAGGCCTCACTAAAAGGCTTTAGGAGGTGTTAGTTAATGATTGCAGCATTATTATTACTATTCTTTTGGTTCCTAATCTTTACGCCAATCATCTTGTTAATTGCGATTGTATCTGTATTAGCTCCGTAAGCTAATGTAAGTAGTCTATTTAAAAAGCCTCTTTTCTACTTGAAGGGTAGTAGTTCATCTGCTTGATGACTACTACCTTTTCTATATGTATAATATCTTCCCCACTCCCAAAACTAACGCTATAGTTGGAAAGGAGGAAGAGCATGAGTTCAAGACCTAAAGGGCCGAAGCAACAAGAGCAACCCAACCTACCAAAAGCACCAGAAATGCCATATGGCGAAGGATTAGACGGATCGAAAAAGGTGAAAAATCGAAATCATTCGCGTCAAAATCATAATCCACACCATGGCTTATAAAAACCAAAAAGACAGTCAGGAGGCTGTCTTTTTTAGTGCGAAAGCTAGTGAATTACTCGGAACACGTAATAGGATGAGGAGAGCACTTAGATAATAGAGAAGGGTTCTTATGGATAGATAGAGCTAATAGGTAAGGGAAGAAAATGGCGAACGAATGTCCTGAGGAATTATTGATAATGTCTATTAGATGGCCTATTATTAATGATATAGTTTGTTACGAGGGGGATTACCATGTCGATAATAAAGGATAGATGGTTTACGGTTGAAGAAATAGACGCAACGACATTTGCGATTAGTGAATATGGTCACTGGGAGAAGGTACACTCCTTCCTGTTAATTGGAACGGAAAAGGCTGCCTTAATTGATACTGGGCTCGGGATTGATAATATAAAGCGAATTACCGATCAGTTGACTGATTTACCTATTGTGGTCATTACAACCCATGTCCACGCAGACCATATTGGTGGCCATGGACTATATGATACGTTATTAGTTCATCATGCAGAAGAGGACTGGTTGATAAATGGAATTAAAGGATTATCTATTGAGCAGATTCGTAAAGATATCGGGCGTGATATTACGGTAGATACACCACCAGAATTTAATCCCAATACATATACACCATTTACAGGGAAACCAACCGCTCTGCTTTCCGATGGTGACTTGATTGATTTAGGTGATCGCTTATTGTCCATTTTCCATACACCAGGTCATTCACCAGGACATATTTGTGTCCTCGATAATGACCGGGAATATTTATTTACAGGTGATCTACTCTATACCGATACACCGATATATGCGTTTTATCCAACAACAGATCCAGTAGCATTACTTGATTCGTTAGAGCGTATTTCTTATTTACAAGTCCAACGCGTATTTGGCTCCCATAATACATTAGGACTAGATCCGAGTATTTTGTTTGAGGCACAGGATGCAGTATATGAGCTTCGGCGCAAAGATTTAGTGAGGCATGGTACTGGGATACATACATTTAAAACGATCAGCATTCAATTTTAGGAGGGGACTATGTTTGATTCGTTAACAGCATTAAAAGCTGGTTCAAAGAGACAACAGAGGGCATATGATGCCATTAAAAAACTGAATGTACTAGAGGATTTGGCCCCGTATCATCCGGTCCTTTGTGGAACACTGCCGTTAGGAATAGATGTCGAACAGTCCGATTTAGATATCATTATGGAAGTTCATGATTATCAAGGCTTTACGAAAAAAATTGTATCTCTTTACCACGATAAGAAAGACTTTAGAGTGAAAGAAACAGAGATAAGAGGCGAGCGCGTCATAAAGGCTAATTTTCAATACTGCGGATTTGATTTTGAATTATTTGGTCAAGCTGTTCCTACCGATAAACAAAATGCCTACAGACATATGGTAATCGAACACATGCTACTTGAACAATACCCACAGATAAAAGAACAGGTAATCCAGTTAAAGCAACAGGGTGTAAAAACAGAGCCAGCATTTTGTCAGGTATTAGGAATGAAAGGAAATGATCCCTATGAGGATTTACTCGTCTATGGTAAAGCGATATTCGGAGGATAGAAATGGAAAGAATTCAGCTATTGCATCCAGAAGGCAAGAAAGGTAGTCATATTGTAAAAGCGAAATATGATGTGATGAAGGAAGTCATGCTTGAAACCATTACAGATTATGGGGAGATAGCTTTTAAAGAGCTTGCCAATGTCATCCATGAAAAGCTTCGTGATAAATGGGAGGGCTCGGTAACTTGGTATGTAACAGCAGTCAAGCTTGATTTAGAGGCACGGGGATTGATTGAAAGATTTGCAAAGGACAGACAGCAGTATATTCGGATAGCTAGATGAAACAAGGCTACTAGAGAGAGCACCTCCCTAGTAGCCTTCATATATCTTATTAACTCCACAAATTCTCTCCATGGTACGGAAGTATTTTATGCCAGAAATCCCAACGCAACTTGTATGACCCCTAAAAATAATCCCTTCCTTTACGAAACCCCATGAAAGAACAGCCTTCCCATTATATAAGCACCTTTCCAACTGGAATATTATTCTTTCTCCGTCTTAAGTCTGAATTCGTTTCGAACCATGGGCCGTGGTGAGGGTGGAATGGGGTCCGTTAAAATAAAAGTAGAAATTGACTTGAGCTTATGTAGAAAGGATGGAAGAAATGACGAAAGCTATTGTAGAAGTTAAAAATCTGAGAAAGTCCTACAAGAAGCGGAAGACAAAAGAGATGATCACAGCAGTAGATGATATTTCGTTTACTGTAAATCAAGGAGAAATTCTTGGATTACTCGGACCAAATGGTGCAGGGAAAACGACGACCATTAAAATGATCTGTGGATTAGTTGTCCCAGATAGTGGCATGATTACCATTAATGGCATTGATAATCAGAAGAAGCGGCTACGTGCACGGGAGCATATTAGTGCTGTTCTAGAGGGAAATCGTAACTTGTATTGGCGACTAACAGTAAGAGAAAATCTAGAATATTTTGCAGGTAATCGCGGGAAGTCTCGCAAATCGGTCGCCGGTAGGATTGAGGAGCTGTTGGAGCAATTCCGTTTAAAAGATAAAGAAAATGAAATGGTAAACCGTCTGTCGCGAGGCATGCAACAAAAGCTTGCGATTGCAGTAGCAATGCTTGCTGGTAGTGAGGTTATTTTATTAGATGAACCAACACTTGGTCTTGATATTGAGACTGGATATGAGGTTCGTGAAATACTACGGGAGATTGTCAGGACACAGCATAAAACCATCATTATTACCTCACATGATATGGATGTCATTCAAGATCTATGTGAACGCACGGTTATTATTAATAATGGAAAAGTAGTTACCAATGATCGTGTAGATAATTTAATGAAGCTATTTGAGGTACGTGCCTATTCCATTAAGCTGGATGGCCATTTAAGTGAACAGCAACATCACTTATTACGAGAAAAATTCCCACAACTAATCTATACACCTGATACGTATCAATCGAATTTGGAAGTCGATTTAACGAATAGCCAGGAAATGTATGAATTATTTGATATCCTCAAGCTTGAACAAATACCAGTAGACACGATTGATCGGAAGACGATTAATTTTGAACAAGTGTTTTTGAAGATTGTAAAGGGGGAGGAAGAACATGCGATTCCTGAACGTGCTTAAAGCGAATATCAAAAGAGAGTATATTCTATTAAAACGATACCTACCGAACACGATAGCGATTCTAGTCACATTTTACGTCATATTTCTAGGCATGTTCTTTGGTATTACCTTAATTGGTGACCCAAGTACACAAGATGCCAATATACAATACGTGATTGTCAACTATATTTTCTGGTTTTTAGCGATGCTCGTCGTAAATGATATTGGCTGGCAAATTACGAATGAGGCAACACAAGGAACACTGGAGCAATTAGGGATGTCTCCAATGGGGATATGGAAAATCATGGTGTCGCGTTTAATTTCCATTACTATTGTCAATTTCATCATGATAATCGGTTTGTTGTATGTAAGTATGCTGACCTCTGGGCAGTGGTTAAATATTGATGTACTTTCCATTTTACCAGTATTCTTTTTAACCTTGATTAGTATGTTTGGACTTGGATTCATGATTGCAGGATTAACAATGATTCTCAAGCAGATTCAAGCATTTTTACAAATTCTCCAGTTCATATTAGCTGCACTTACCTTTGTATCAATTTCAGTTGCGCCGTTCTTAGCATTTTTCCCATTTGTTAAAGGGATTGATATGGTAAGAGCGATTATGATTAATGAAATGAGCATTACACAGTTTCAAATGGCAGATATTCTAATTCTTGTCTTTAACGCAGTATTTTATTTTGGTTTAGGTCTGTTTATGTTCCTGCGTTGTGAAAGGTTTGCGATGAAAAAAGGATTGCTTGCCCATTATTAAAATAAAATGGTATTGGCTAAGAGGGCTAATACCATTTTTTTGTGTCATTTGAAAACCCCTGGCTATGCCGGGGGTTCCGGAGAGCTTATAGCGTGGTATTAAAATTAAAAAAGGCCTCTCTTCGTGATAAGATATAGTTGGTTTCCCGACCACTACATCAA
>NZ_JBCPXV010000084.1:0-5559 GCF_039581225.1 Ornithinibacillus proteolyticus
GGTAGCTACGTGTGGAAAGGATAAGTGCTGAAAGCATCTAAGCATGAAGCCCCCCTCAAGATGAGACTTCCCATCACTTCGAGTGAGTAAGATCCCTTAGAGACTATGAGGTTGATAGGTCCGAGGTAGAAGCGTGGTGACACGTGGAGCTGACGGATACTAATAGATCGAGGACTTAACTAACTTATTTGATATCGTTTGGTTACTCTTATTTAGTTTTCAGGGTATAATAATCCAAAACAAAATAACTCTTGATTTTTTTCGGAAAACGATTATAATAGAGTTTGTCACGAAAAAAATAGGTCACTTGGTAATACCATTTATGTCTGGTAGTGATGGCGAGAAGGTCACACCTGTTCCCATACCGAACACAGAAGTTAAGCTTCTCAGCGCCGATGGTAGTTGGGGCATTGCCCCTGCGAGAGTAGGACGCCGCCAGGCAATTCCATTCCACAGTAGCTCAGTGGTAGAGCAATCGGCTGTTAACCGATCGGTCGTAGGTTCGAATCCTACCTGTGGAGCCATGGAGAGCTGTCCGAGTGGTCGAAGGAGCACGATTGGAAATCGTGTAGGCTGCGAAAGTGGTCTCGAGGGTTCAAATCCCTCGCTCTCCGCCATTTGAATTATATTAAATGGCCCGTTGGTCAAGCGGTTAAGACACCGCCCTTTCACGGCGGTAACACGGGTTCGAATCCCGTACGGGTCACCATAATGGAGGATTAGCTCAGCTGGGAGAGCACCTGCCTTACAAGCAGGGGGTCGCAGGTTCGAGCCCTGCATCCTCCACCATTAATTGTACTGTTAAGAGTGCATATTCTAAAATTAAATACTTTTTCATTATCGCGGGGTGGAGCAACGAGCAATACATCCACCGAATCCGCTACGAGTAACCCCGAAGCATACACATCTTCGATTATGCTTGTAGATGCAGGGGTCACTAACAAGAAGATTGCACGATTCATAAGTGCATGACAAAAAATTAAATACTTTATATTACCGCGGGGTGGAGCAGTCTGGTAGCTCGTCGGGCTCATAACCCGAAGGTCGTAGGTTCAAATCCTGCCCCCGCAACCAAATTATTTTATTGTACCGTAAAGTACAACAGAGTTTAATTATAGTGGTCCGGTAGTTCAGTTGGTTAGAATGCCTGCCTGTCACGCAGGAGGTCGCGGGTTCGAGTCCCGTCCGGACCGCCACTATAAATCTTGTAATTTAAAACATATTGGCTCGGTAGCTCAGTCGGTAGAGCAACGGACTGAAAATCCGTGTGTCGGCGGTTCGATTCCGTCCCGAGCCACCATTTATGTCTTTTTCTTATGTCGGAGGGGTAGCGAAGTGGCTAAACGCGGCGGACTGTAAATCCGCTCCTTCGGGTTCGGCAGTTCGAATCTGCCCCCCTCCACCATTTATAAAAAATAGTAATATTTTTAATAGTAGGGGTATAGTTTAATGGTAAAACGAAGGTCTCCAAAACCTTTGATGTGGGTTCGATTCCTACTACCCCTGCCATTTTTATTATGGCGGCCGTGGCGAAGTGGTTAACGCACCGGATTGTGGCTCCGGCACTCGTGGGTTCGATTCCCACCGGTCGCCCTTTTATTGGGCTATAGCCAAGCGGTAAGGCAACGGGTTTTGGTCCCGTGATTCCTAGGTTCGAATCCTAGTAGCCCAGCCACTGCGGAAGTAGTTCAGTGGTAGAACACCACCTTGCCAAGGTGGGGGTCGCGGGTTCGAATCCCGTCTTCCGCTCCAGAATTTATGGCGGTATAGCCAAGTGGTAAGGCAGAGGTCTGCAAAACCTTTATCACCGGTTCAAATCCGGTTACCGCCTCCAATTTTACTATTCCATATAAATAGTAGGCATTAGATGGCCTACAAATACATTAAACTCTTTTGTTTTAGTTGCAATCTATATTGCAGTTAAAACAAAAGAGTTTTTTTATTGTTATTAAATTCAATTAATGTTCTCGAAAAGGAAAATTATAGTATTGTAATCCCTGTATAATATTTACAGTTAGGGAAAACTAATAGCGGACTCAAATAATTTTGGAGGTAGGAGGATAAATGGAAACAAACCACAATGCACGTTTAACTTCAACAGAGATTACACAACTTTGGACTAATTATATGGATGATAGTATGGCAATTTGTGTATTTAGATATTTTTTTATATTTTTGAAGATAACGAGGTGAAAGAACTTGTCAAGTATGCACTTGATCTAGCTGAATCACATATTCCAAAGCTAAATAGTTTTTTTGAGGGAGAAAATTATCCAGTACCAATTGGCTTTAATGTTAACGAGGATGTAGATGTTAATGCCCCAAGACTATATTCGGATAGTTACATACTTACCTATATTCGAGATATGTCCCAGATTGGCATGAACAACTATTCGGTGGCTATTGCATGTTCTGCAAGAGAGGATATTTATGATTATTTTTCTCATAATTTTACTGAGGCAAACATGCTTCATAAAAAGGCATTAAAACTAATGCTATCCAAGGGGCTTAATGTACGCCCACCATATTTATCACCACCAAAAAAGGCGGGGTATATAAAGAAACAACGCTTTTTAACTGGCTGGTTTGGTGAAAGAAGACCACTAAATGGCATGGAAATCTCGAACTTATTTTCAAATATTCTCCGTAATGCATTGGAGATTGCAACGTTAATTGGTTTTGCGCAAGTCGCTAATTCTAAGGAAGTAAGGCAGTATATGGAAAGAGGGAAGGAAATAACAGCAAAACATGCTGAAGTGTTAGGTTCTGTTATGCGTGAAAATGATCTTCCTGTTCCAATGACATTGGAAACCGAAGTTACAGATTGTACCACTTTTGTTTTCTCTGACAAATTAATTATGTATCATACAACAACATTAAATGCGGCTGTATTAGGATTTTACGGGTTTAGTTTAGCTGCGAGTCATCGACGTGATTTAGGGCACCAATATACACGATTAAGTACAGAGATAGCGGCGTATTGTGAGGATGGGGCAAATATTATGATAAATAATGGTTGGTTGGAGGAACCGCCTATGGCATCAGATCGACAACAATTAGCAGATGGGTAGTGTGTTTAAATGGCAAGGGATAAAAAAATGGAGGTTTTGTTTTGGAGTATTGCGTTACCTGGGTTTGGACATTACTTAAATGGAAAGCTTTTTAAAGGGACAGTTCTAATTATATTAGAATTCTTCGTCAACGTTCAATCCGGATTGAATTACGCTATACTTCCAAGTTTTCATGGAGAGATTCATGAAGCTATTTCTGCTACCAATTTTCAGTGGCTGATGTTTTATCCATGTATCTATTTGTTTGCCATCTGGGATGCTTATCGAGATGCGGGTGGTGGAAAAGAACCATACTCATTTATTCCATTTGTTTTTTCAGCTTATATAGGAACCATTGGGGTAGTCTATTCCCCGACATTTAATATAAATGGAGTATATTTCGGCGTGATTTGGTTGCCCATTATTTTTCTAATTCTTGGATTTCTTATAGGAAAGGTTATTCGATTCATTATATTGAAACGGGTAAATAGGAAAGAGAAAGTAAGCTAATGTAATGTGGTTAAACAATTTTTGGTTGACTTCTATTGCCATTCCGTGCTATATTAATATTTGTCAGTCAAGACATTCGTCAATTATTAATATGCCGGTGTGGCGGAATTGGCAGACGCGCACGACTCAAAATCGTGTTCCTTCGGGAGTGTCGGTTCGACCCCGACCACCGGTATTTTTAGCATTTTGTAGAACAAAATTGAAGAAAATTCAAACACCCATGAGCATTGTTATATCAATGTTTTTGGGTGTTTTTTTATTTTGATGAAATCAAGTGAAAAGGATTAGTTTTATATTTTTTTTACACATTTTTTACACAAAGATTTTTTATTAAATCGTGCTTTTCCAATTCACATATATTTTAAAAATTCTATTCATAATGAAAGAGTGGTGGATCATGAAAATAAGTAAGATTCTTTTACATAATTACAAATTGTTTAAAGACGAAGTAATACACGTAAATCCGGATTATAATATTTTTGTCGGTAATAACGACTCTGGTAAGAGTACTCTGTTAGAAGCAATTCAAACAGTGATAAGTGGAAAACTAAATAACTATTCCTTCGAACGTCAGCTTAAGGCTTCTTGTTTTAATCAGCAAATAAGAGATGAGTTTAGAAAAAAACTTGATCAAAAAAACATCGACGAACTTCCCAAAATAATAGTTGAAGTATACTTAAATGATGATGGAATTAATTCGCAATTAAAAGGGACAAACAATTCATTAGGTGAAGATTGCCCTGGAATACGTATGTCAGTAAATTTTAACTCAATTTATGCAGATGCATTTAAAACAATGCTAGATGCTGAAGAAATATATGATATTCCAGTTGAATTTTATGAAGTTAAGTGGACAGAATTTTCAGGAGATCCTGTTGTATTTAGAACTTTACCTTTTAAAGTATCTCTTTTGGATACCACTAAGAAAGATTACAGTAACTCAGTAAATAGATTTGTAAATTCAAGTGTAGCAGAGCACTTGACTGATGAAGAGAAAGCTAGTTTGGCAAGAAATTATCGGAAAATGAAATTTGATTTTAATTCAAATGAAAGTGTAAAAAACTTAAATGATAGAATAGAAAAAAACGTTCGTTTAGACGATAAAAAAATTAAACTTGGAATTAAAGAAGAAGTATTAGATGCTTGGAAAAATGAAGTTTCTATAGATGTCGAAGCAATACCTTTTGAAGACATAGGATTTGGTAGTCGAAATCTTATTGAGATGGAACTAGTGTTAAATGAGGAATCTCAAAAATCTAATTTTATTTTATTTGAAGAACCGGAAAATAACTTATCTTTTAGTAATATGTCTAAATTAATCTCTAAAATCAAGAATGAAGAATCTAAACAAGTTTTCATTTCTACACATAGTAGTTTCGTAGCAAATAAAATAGGTCTTCAAAATATCATTCTTTTGCATGAAGGTAATATTACACCTCTAAACCAAGTGAACCAAGAGACGATGGATTTCTTTATGAAATTACCAGGTTATAATACTGTGAGATTCTTATTGGCTGAAACGGTTATATTGGTTGAAGGACCAACTGATGAATTGATAGTCCAGAGGGCATATTTTGATAGATATGGCAAGCTCCCAATTGAGGATGGAACTGATATTATTACTGTCGATTCTTTGGCTTTTAAACGTTACTGTGATTTAGCTATTCTTGTAGGAAAGAGTATTAATATAGTAACTGATAATGATGGGGATATAGAAGAAAACATTCACCAAAAGTATAGAGATTATCTAAACAAGTACGACTTTATCCAAGTATTTTATGAAAAGAATGAATCTTTATACAGTTTAGAACCTAGTATGTATGATGTAAATGAAAAAGATCAAGAAACTCTGAAAAGGTTTAAGGAAGCTATTGTAAAGCATCACTTTATCCCATCCAAAATTGGCCTATTTAAATCAAATTCCTCCAGTATGATTACTGTACTTTCCTGACACAATATGCTAAATTTTTTGCATATTATAAGGGGGAGTTTTTTTATG
>NZ_JBCPXV010000085.1:0-5452 GCF_039581225.1 Ornithinibacillus proteolyticus
TCTCTGGTTGATATTTACAATGAACATCATTCCCAAAGGGAATAATCATGGAGGAGCCGTATGCGATGACCCGCACGTACGGAACTGCGAGAGGCGCATGAGTGATTCATGCGCCTACTCTATTTTAACTAATATGTTATACTAATTACAGTTATTTATCTAATTGTTATATACTATAATTAGAATGTTATATAATAAAGAGGGGGCTGGTTTTAAATGGGTACAATCGTTTGTCAGCAATGCCAGGAGACTATTGAACATTATGAGAATGAAAAGGTGGCAATATTGTATGGCACTTGCCCAAAGTGTAAATCGAAGCAATGAATGCTTTAGTTAATTAAAAACAGCGATATATTATCCTCATATTATCCTCTTTAAAGTTGCATAGCTATGCAACTTTTTTATATTGTTTAAAAAGCATGGTAAGATGGGATAAGAAAGATGAAATGGAGGAAATAAAATTGAAATGGACTACTAGAATTACAGAATTATTCCATATAAAATATCCAATTATCCAGGGTGGGCTTGCTTATTTAGCATACGCGGATTTAGCTGCTGCTGTTTCCAATGCTGGTGCACTAGGACAAATTACTGCTATGAGTTTGCCTGGACCTGAAGAATTAAGAAGTGAAATTATACAAGTGAAAGAACTTACCGATAAACCATTTGGTGTAAACTTTGCTATCGGGCAACACAACCGACCGTACGAAGATATGGTGCAGGTGGCTATCGAGGAGAAAGTTCCGGTTGTTTCAGTGACAGGTGGAAATCCAAAAGGTGTTTTAGAAATGGTAAAGGAACATCCCATTAAGACATTAGTCTTAGTAGCTGCGAAACGACAAGCACAGAAAGCAGAGCAATTGGGAGCTGACGCTGTTATTGTTGTAGGACATGAAGGTGGTGGACACCTAGGAAGAGCAGATACGAGTACTTTTGTATTAACACCAGAAGTAGCTGATCATGTATCCATACCAGTCATTGCTTCCGGTGGTATTATAGATGGAAGAGGATTGATGGCTAGTCTTGCATTAGGTGCAGAAGGTATAGAAATGGGAACACGATTTATCGCAACGAAAGAATGTATTCATGCTCATCCAGTGTACAAACAGGCCATAATAGAAGCAGATGAAAATTCGACTGTTGTAATTAAACGTTCATTAGGGGCTCCAGCTCGAGCTTTAAAAAATTCCTGGACAGATAAAATATTGGAATTAGAAGAAAAAGAAGTTGGATATGATGGGTTAAAAGATTACATAAGTGGCGTAGCGAATAGGAACTATATTTATAAAGGTGAAATAGATCACGGGTTTGGTTGGGCTGGACAGGGGGTAGCTGGCATAGAAGATATACCTTCTGTAAAAGAACTAATCGAAAGAATGATTGCTGAAGCGGAAGAAATACGCAAACAGTGGAAGGAATGAGGTGAAGGAAAAGATGAATTACACATACCCCTTTGATTCAAGTTGGTCAAAAGAAGAGATAATTGATGTTGTTCAATTTTTTTCCTTAATAGAAAGAGCTTATGAAAAAGGGATCGACCGAGATATTTTGCTTGCTGGCTATCGAAAGTTTAAGCAAATTGTACCGGCAAAAAGTGAGGAAAAACGATATTTTCAAGAGTTTGAAAAAGACTCTGGTTATTCTTGCTACCAAGTCGTTAAAAAGGCAAGAGATAGTGAGAGTGGTCTAATTAAAATGTGATGAAAAAAAGGGAAGTTCCAATTTTATGTGGAATTTCCCTTTGCTATTATGATTGAAGTGCCATTCGGTAAAATGGAATTAACTGATCATAGGTATCCTTAATCAACTGAACTAATTCTTCTCCATTTGATACGATAGGATTGCTAGGGGAAAGATGTTTCCCAATAAGAAATTCAGCTTTTTTTACATCACGGAATCGTTCTACATGTTTAGCTTCCAAATCTTGAATAGATAACGAATCCTTTTTCATATGATCTAACGAAATAACAAAGTCTCCAGGCAGTTTCTTTATTTGATCAAAATTAGCTAAGTATGCTTTGGCAATTTCGCTTTTATTTTCTAATTCATAAATACACGCCATCCAAATAAATAAATGATCATCGAATAATCCAACCTGGAAATGCGGATGTTTTTTATAGCCTCTATTATTATGAGAAATGGCTAACCAAGTATCCTTTGGTGGATTTACTGTTCTTCTAGCATGCTTGGCAATATGGAGATAAACTTCATTACCTAATTGAGTAGAAAGATATTCTACCAACTCCTGTCCAATTTCTTTGAACTTTGGTTGGATTCGATTTTGTATTGCTTCCATTCTTGCATCTAATCCATCTATCTGAAATGTGTCAAAATCACTTTTGACAAATCCTCTAATACTCATGAAAAACACCTTTCCTATTTATTTATAGTTATTATTATGAACAACTGAATATAAACTAGTCAAGTGATTAAATCGTTATAGTACGATTTGGACAGTTATAAATGTGAACGAATTGAACAAAAACTCATATATATAAAGAAACAAACAGATTGTTCACGAAAACTTGGACAACACAGGTTATTTACCTAGGAATTCGATTGAAGGGATGTGTAGGCTGTTGAAATATATTTTAGAAGAAGTTAGAAGAATGGAAGAGAAGGAAAAGATTCCTGTTATCAAAATGGAGATTGATTATGAATTATTAACGCTTTATGATGCTTTACAGGAAAATGATAAAGTTCAGATTATTAAATCGAAAGAAAGACTAAAGCAGTTACGCGAAAATCTATTAGAGCTCTTAGATAAATAACCTCCTTTGCTCAAGGGGAGAAGCGCACAGCTTCTACTTCCTTGAGTGTTTTTTGGCAGGTTGACTGTAAACAATGACTCACTGAAGTAATGAGATTCTTACCGTTTAGTTATTGAATCGGCCATAATAGGTTTACTTTAACAAGGTTAATAAAAAAGTCCTCATGTATGACTAGCTTTTGAAATTCTGATACTATAAATAGGAGTAGACATATTGGAGGCTATACATATGGATAATAAAACACGTGAAGCGTTATTTCATTATGCTAAGGAATGGGTATTGGAAGCCGGAAATATTATACGGAATACAATAGATGACCCTTTAGAAATTGGTACAAAATCAAATCCAAATGATTTAGTAACTGAGATGGATAAAAACACGGAGAAGTTCTTTGTAGAAAAAATTAAAACAACATTTCCAAATCATTTATTACTTTCCGAGGAAGGCTTTGGGGATGAGATTGATTCTCTTGATGGAACGGTTTGGATTATTGATCCTATTGATGGAACAATGAATTTTGTTCAGCAAAAACGAAACTTTGCCATATCGGTTGGGATTTATCAGGATGGTGTAGGGGAAATTGGTCTTATTTATAATGTGATGGAGGATGAATTATACACTGCTTTACGGGGGCTAGGAGCATATAAAGATGAGAAAAAGCTTCCCCCATTAAAAGAAGGAATGATTCTAGAAGAATCTGTTATTGGATTAAATCATTTATGGCTTTGCGAGAACCGATTAGTTGATGAAAAAGTAATGCAGCAATTGGTGAAAACTGCACGTGGGACGAGAACATATGGCTCTGCAGCCTTAGAGTTTGCTTATGTTGCAGAAGGAATATTAGAAGGTTATTTAACAATGGGCTTATCACCGTGGGATATTGCGGCTGGAATGATCATTGTCAATGAAGTTGGTGGTGTAACAACGAATATTGATGGAGACCCGATTAATATGGTAGGAAGAAACGCTGTCTTTGTCGGTCATCCGGATGTACATAACCGTATCATTAAAGATTTTATTGTAAAAGGAAGAAAGTGACTCACGCCTGTGAGCCGCTTTTTTTCTTTTTATTTGCTATTCCAAAGCCCATGATAGCAAATCCTAACACAATAAATAATACAATCAACCAAATATTACGCATAGCAATTGCCAATCCTACTCCAACAAACATTGCTACAACGACTAATGCTAATAATAATGCTGGTATATTTATTTTTTTCATGTAAGACACTCCCTCTATTGTACAATATCTAGTATAAATCTTTTTGGGGTGATAGGAAAGATTAATTATCTGTCTTTCCGGTATCAGGCAAGAAGCCTTTTTCTGATACATAAAGGAAAGGAGAGTTTTTCAAAAAACTGTTATAATGAATAGTTGTTGTTACGTAATCGTATAGCAAGCTAAATTACATGTTTAGCTAACACTAGCAAGTTTATTTTTTATTTAGTATGATTAGTGATGAATATACATAATGGGGGATTTGAATGGTTTATAATTATGTCATGGAACAATACGGTGTAGATCAAGTATTTAATATACTGTACGTTGCAAATTTAATCCTAGCTGCAATTGCATATAAATTAGGTTTTGCAAAAAAACTACCTATCTTAAAATCAGTTATAGTCTACATTTTGTTAGCCATAGGAATCTTCGTCCTTAATATTTTATTTATTATTATGCCAGCAACTCTTGCTGCACAACCACTACCTATGACGGAGAGTTTAGTTGTAATTTGTGTAGTACTTGCCATCTATCGTATTCGCATGTATTTGCAGAGGCAAGCGAAAAAAGCATAAAAGCAGGATTCTGAAAGCGATTTATGTTCTTGGCTAATATGGTGGGTATTTCTCACGCTATCCGTAGTTTTGATACGAAAAGTAAAAGGATTTTTCTATTACGATTCATTTAATTAACAAGAAATAATAAAATAAACAAAATTCCCTTACACCAAAAGTGAAATGGGAATTTTGTTTATTTAATCGGCTGCTTAAATTAACTCATCTTCTTTTTTCTTTTCTTCGTATAGACGGAATTTGTTTGTTGCATGGCGCTCTAACGTTCTTTCTTTTATACGTTCGTTACAGTTATCGCATAGGTACATATACGTTTTTTTATTTCTTAGTCTTTTTGCTTGAAGCGAATAATCCTCAATAATTTCAACGACATCACATAATACACATTTTACTTGCACATAACCACCTCAAATTGGACTATATTACCACTATAACATAACTAATCATCGATATGTTTATTTTCTATTAAGAAGAGGTACATTAAGAGAAAAGGTAGAAAGGATGGTTGACATGAAAAAACGTTATATCGTATCTGCTATTGGGGCAGGAGTTGCAGGATATTTAATAGGTGCTACTAAATTTAAAAAACATCCTTCTTCAAACAACAGTGAATTTAGTGAAGACTTGACCTTCTTAAAGGCTGGGAAGCCAGATGAGGTAGAAGAGTTGGAACTTGATCAACTTGAAAATGCTAAAATGGTATCCGAGGGTTCCCAGTTTGGTGTTCAATATTATAACAACAAGAAAGCAACGGAATAAGAAAAAGGGGCTGGGACATAACTAGCCAAGAATAATAAAAAAATGGTTCCGATCATCGTTTTTGGATGATTGGAACCATTTTCATTAGGCTATTGTCATTTTTTTTAAGTTAACTCGCTTTAGAGGCG
>NZ_JBCPXV010000086.1:0-5322 GCF_039581225.1 Ornithinibacillus proteolyticus
GGCAGATCGTATGAATGCACAATTAATTCAGCAGCAACAAGCCGCGTGATTATTGTTTTTTAAAAGTATATTTTAGAAATTCTGTAGGTCTGTGAATTTTTAAAAAGAGCAATTATGAAATTGATTCTGTTGAAATAATAAACATACTAATATTAGTTGGTTAGGTCATCGACGGATGATTTTACCTACTATTTTCTATTTAGAGTTATACTGAGAAGTGTAACGAACATAAGAAGTTTCGCTCCGAGCGTAATGCAACAAAACAATATCTCAAAAGATTCAAGGATTATTTGTAACAAAACAAAAGTATCAAAAAGACCAGAAAAACTTTGGAGAACGTAAAAATTCAAAGACCCGTTCTGACACCTCATTTATGCGAATGAAAGATGATTATATGAAGAACGGACAACTTAAAATTGGTTATAATGTGCATCTTGCGATTGAAGGTCTATGCGTTCGCTTGTGCATGTGTTTCCGATACACGCCTAATCATTCTGTTCTTGGAAACTATTAACAGGATATTCTTTACGCTACCAATGTTCATCGTCTCCGATGCAGGTTATGGAAGCGAACAAAATTATGAGGATGTCCTCATTCAACGAAAACAGACTACACTCATTACCTATAACCAATATCGAAATTAGAAGAAAAGAAGGACTTTTGCTAACATAACAAATGGACATCAGTGAAGTGGATGACTCTTTTACGTGTCCAAATAACAAAACATTAGCATTCCGATATCTCTAGACGGTATATGAATGCGATGACTGTACTGAGTGTCCACTATGTTCTTTATGACAAAGGAGAATCCCAAAGAACCATTTTTCAGTTATTTTTAACTAATTATGTTACGAGTAGAACCAGATTAGAAATAAGTAAATAGTATCGCTCTTAGTGAAAAAAACAAAAACCTTTAATGTATGGTATCACTTTAATTAGTATTACCTGTTTTATTTTGAGTTTACACTAATTAAGTATTCTAACCGTTCTTTGAACTTATTATTTTCTATACCTGGTTTTAGTGTTGCTACACCAATAGAGTGATTCTCATCGATGTCTAGTAAGTCATTTTTATTAATTACCGTAGGACAAAGTGCAAGCACTTCCTCTACAACATTTTCCCTCCTCGTATTTAATTTGTAAATATTATTTGCGTAGATTTTTAACTGTTCTACAACCTTACTCTTTTTTGAAGTATTAATTAACTTCTTATTCCAAAACCGTAATGCTGGACTGTACTTTGAGTCCATAATAATTGTCTTTATAAAATTATTATGTTTATACACATCAAGTCTAAAATCAGGTTTATTACGCTCTACACGGATCCAGTATGGCGATTTATCCGCTTTTGCCTGTTCTGGTGTTTTACCAATCATAGCGTTGAAAATTAGTTTTAAAGTATAGTCACCTTTTTTAAAATTGATACTTGTACCATCAGGAATAGCGGGAACAGTAATTTTGTTGTCTTTATTCTCTTTTTGATATATCCAGCCTTGGATTGGTTGGTAACCTATCTTTACTAGATATTCTATAATTTGAATCATACACCAATACTCATATAAGACTTCAGTGGATTTCCAATTATAGTCGAATAAATCTTCAATCTTGTTCTCTATCTGACCATTAACTAGCAAGTGGATTCGATAGAAGTTATTATAACCTGGTGTTTTGATAAATTGCTGTGATAAAGTCACTTTACGTGTAGGTCTCAGTTGCTTGATAAATGCCGTATTTCTGAAATTCAATAGCTTAACACGTAAATCATCAACTGCTATTTCAAACTGTATAATTCTTCGCAATTGTTTTTCACGGTTCAAAATTTTTGAATCTATCCCAGTTTTTTTACCAAAGCGATATCGCTTTAAATCTGCTAACTCATTGTTGAAATACTCTTTTACCTTACCAATATCAAATTTGGCCTTTTTCAGAAGTTCTATGAGGTCATAAAGCACTTTTACAAGATAATTGTTTACTTTGTTATCGTAATTCTCAACCATGGTATAACTGTAAACTTTCTCATTGGATAAAGGATTTCGCATATAAAGTGTTGGGCTATGCTTAATTTGGTTTAGCTTCAGCGATATACTATCAAATTTTTTGCTTTTAACTAATGGCATTTCTAAGTGATTTTTGTCTAGGTCTATATATGGATTTTTTAGAATAGTGCTCATTGAGTATTCCATCAAACGTTGATGCTTTAACAATAAATACGCATAATCTAAATAAGTCGGATCAATTTCTGTAGTTTCGTTCAATAAACCAAGTGATTTATTTTTTCTAATCCAGTCACGTGCAAGGCCTTTCACCTTGGATTCAATATCCTTCACCATTTGGTAATGTTCATTAATTTCTATGTTGTTTGGTTTAATTAGTATCTGACTATAGTAGGTCTCACCCTTATAGACTACCTTGACTTTATACACTCCTGGTATTAACGGACTACCCACGTCATTATTTAAGTGACGGTGTATCATGATTTCATTATCTAAACAAATAAAGCCTGTCTTACCCTGCTCAAGTTCAACATCATCACCGAGTTCATCAATATAATCAAAGCAATCCATAAATAACTTTGCATCCTCGTCTTTTTCCGATGATGTTGTGGTAAAGCGAACTGCTAAATTATCATATTCTAGTAATCCCAAATCTTCAATAAAGTTTAGATCCTTATTCATTGAAAATCGTTTAAGTTGTTTCAAGTATTTAACTTCATTTTCGGTATTGTAGTAGGAAACAAATTCTACTTTGAATGGTTGGTCTGAAGTTAACTCACTAGTAAGTATAGCCATATAATTTCAACTCCCTAATCTTACGTTTAATTGCAGTATAAGAATTGGGATAAACTGTTTCATCTAATATACTTAATAAGCCCTTTTCATCTTCCAATAATATTTCTTTTAATTCATCTAAAGTCCCACGGATTTTAGGAATGATTTTTTGTGATATTTGTAGATCAAATGCAGATGAACGACTTAATACTTGGCTAGATGGCAGGTTCAACATATAAGAATTGATATGGTCAAGTACACGAAAACCGATTCCTTTTGAAGCGTCTTGCTTAATTAAAATTTGATTTAATTGTTCTAATATCTCGATTTCAGAAGGAAGTAAGCTAATTTCTGATGTATTCTTCGTCCAATTACTATAATGGTACAAATCTACCACTTTATCTACTTTACTCTCTTTTGTTGTGTTTCTACTAACTTTCTTATACAAGTTTACCCAGTTATTAATATGGTTCTTTGGTATATTAAACTCAATGAAGTTAGCACGGTCTAATACTTTATCTGATAATGTTTGTGTTGTTTCATCATTATTAATAGTACCTACAAATAGAACATTAGGGAGAATATTGATTTCATGGGGGTATTGTTCACCATTCAATACTCGTCCAACTAATTTTTTGCTATATAGTGATATTTTCCTTTCATTGCCTTCCATCTCCAACACACTTAAAAATTGTGAAAAGTAATATTCTACCTTGGCTAAGTTCATTTCATCAAAACAAATTAAAAAGATTTTGTTCTGGTTATTTTTTGCTTCAATTAGTACATCGACTAATCCCGATTCAGATGGACGGTATATATTGTTAATTGTATCTAGGAACCCTATTAAATCTGTATCATCTTTCCAATTTGGTTTTACAGGAATCATTTTGAACTGTTGCATATCTTTATTTATGATACCCAATGCTTTGGCATATTGGAAAACAACTTGCGTTTTGCCTGTTCCCGATGGTCCACTTAAAATAACTAAGCGGCGAGTCTTTAATGCAGTATGAAAGTTAATAAGCTGTTTCTTTTCAAAAATTAATCCTCTTTTATTCAACTGTTCAAATAATGTATTTAAAAATTCATCTTCTGAGTACTTTTCTTCTTCGAAATCATCAGTTGTTTCTTCAACAATTTTCTTTAACTTTACTTGTTTATCTAGACTAACAGGAATCCCTTTTTCAATTAATCCATTTGTTAGAATTACATCCTGAAAGAAATCATAATCGACATATATAGCATGCGATTCAATAATTATGTGTTCTGTATACGCATTAAAGTCAATCGGTAGTTTTTTTAATGTTCCGTCTATTGTTACATGCCATCCATCATTCAATTTCTCAAAATCTTGGAACTCCCCATATATATAATCACCAGAAACTACACATGAAGTTGTTATTCTTTCAAGGAAATCGTAATTGCCAATAGATTGTGACGATAAGATTCTTTTTTCAAATGAGTACTGGCTATGTTCATTGAATATTGGTATAGTCATTAGACTACCGATGGCTTTATCAGAGATACCTTTTGGTTTATCAATGATTTTAAGACTATTATTCGAAACCTTAATATTCTTTTCACCATAGTTGTTTTCATCAATGTATGGTTTGAAGATAAATAGCTTAGTAGTAGCAAAGCTTTTAAAAGCATCTTCTTTAAAAAATTGTTGTTTTTGAGAAATAGATTCCCATTCAGAATCTCTTAGTTGATTATCATATCCAAGCGCAAAACGATTTCTAAATACTTTTTGATGTTCTAATGGAATATCGTCAGTATTTAATATATCCAACAAGAACTGAAACTGATTAAAGCCAGAGTGTAGTGCTTTAACTGGTAAAAAATTTGGATGAATTTCTTGCAAGCGTGATTCAGACGCTAAAACCCCCACAAGATATATATTAAGTTCCATGAATGAATCCCCTCTTTTCTGATTTATTTTAATCAATTACAATATATGTACAATTCCCATTAGAAAAAGTTCTACTTTTCAACCATTCACCCCTCGTATATTTAATCTGTTAATTTATTTTACAATTTTTCCTATATCTTAACATAATTATCTAGCATTTTAACTCATTCAAGATTCTAAACCATTTGATATTTAGCTGAAATTGTCAAAATAAATAATATTAGTTAATAGAGAAACACACTATTAAAACAAACATCAATTAAATTAAATACAAAACCATATGTTGTAAAGAACGCTATAGTAATCTTTACAAAATCCGTTAAGTACTATCCTTTTTAGGCCAACTCAGAAAATATAACTATTACCATAATCTATTATTACAGCTCCATTGTATTCTATCCTAAATATACTTTCTGATTAAAAACTATTATATACTATGTAAGTAATTACTTTGAAATTGATGATAGGTTAACATGTTAGTTAATAAAACATAATTATGTATATCTATCGGATTCAAAAGAGGCTGGGACAAAACCCCAGTAAATTAATATAAGCATGGTCCTTACCAACGTTTTAACGGTAAGGACCATGCTTATTATTTTTTGCACGCAATTTTCTGATATTAAAGTAAACAAAAAGGAC
>NZ_JBCPXV010000087.1:0-5226 GCF_039581225.1 Ornithinibacillus proteolyticus
GGAACACTGAACTGACAAGGGTTTGGGAATGAAAAGACCCCGAAATCGCAAATGTTTATTTTAACGAAATCAGGGTCGGACTAGCAAATGTTTATTTTGACTGATAGATGTATTTTTTAATTAGACATAGTAGAATTAAGAGTTATGGAATTAAGAGAAAGAAAGAAATCAGCTATTAGCTGTTAATTTTATAATTCCATAGTTAACTAAATAAACCAATCTCAACTATCCAAATAAATAATTATACCTTCTAACTTCAGGCAACCTGTGTTTTTCCGTATAGGTCTTCCAAGATTCTAATTCTTCTTTGTAAGTTACATTTCCGATAGTATATATTTGTCCAGCGAGATTTGCTAATTCGGATAATAGTTCATTTTTTCGTTCTGATATTGAACTGTTATCATAATAGTTGTGCTCAAAATCATTAAATATTAAGTTTAAGGAACTTAATAAACTTAAATAATCAGTGTCATTAAAAAACTCTGGGATGTCTTTTATTATATTGCTTATAGATTTTGTTGTTTCCAACAAAGTTACTTCCTTTCGATAGATGAAAAGATTTAGCATAGTTGTTTTAATTACTGAAAAGTCTGCTACTATTTCGCCCTTACTTTCCAAAACTACTAAATCATAAACCGCAACAACTGCCGAGTTAAATATCTCTATATTGTTACTCATTAATCCATCGTATATTTTATCTATGCTATCTCCCCTTAATATCCCGTTCCTTAATAAAACCGGTATCATAAGTAGAGCTATATGGTACTTATTCTCACATAATTTGGTGTATATTTCCCCTAATTTTTCTTTATCCGAAGAAGTTAAACGGTTGTTTGGGAAATTTGATAGAAAAGAATTTTTCAAGAATATAATCATAATTAATAAGTCATCAGTCTCCCCGAAAAATCTGTCAATTTGTTCCCCTAGTAACCATTCTTCCTGACTGTCCCACCATTCATAGAAATTATTCAACCAAGTAGTATAGGTCTCATTTGTTAAGGTAGAAAAGTGATTCTCTTTATTTTTAAACCCTGGGAAAATATTTCTTAGATCTTTTAACAGTATATCTAAACCAAATCCAATAGTTGTTACTCCTGTTCTACTGTCATAAGATTTCGGTATTGATTCCTGAATACGAACTTTCCTGTATTCTTCCTGTAATTCAATATCATTTGTTATTAATACTAGATAAGACTCTAATAAACAATTACAATAATTAGATTTTTCTTTTCGAATAATATTAGCTATATTGGTTCTCAATCCACCCGCTAATTCATCGGACAAATTGCCGGTTTCTAAAAGATAAGTCAATCTTCTCAAAGCTGCATCTCGAACATTACTTTTTTTGCCATTTAATAATTTTAGTAATCTTTTTATTTCCCCGACATCAATTTTTATCTCTATATCGCCTTGGAACTCAAAATCAAATGATGGATCATAAAAATCATGCTCATCTAAATTTACCCCTGATAAACTTCCATGAGGGTCATCAAGAATAGGTAGTCGGTATATTCTACTTTTAAAATTCCCCTTCTCTTCACTATTTTTATCAAATAAAATTCTTTTAAAAAGGTGTCTGAAAATATTTTTACTACTTCTTCTGTTTTCTTTCTGAAAACTTACATCTTTGAACAATTCTATGACGATGTTATCGACTTTATCCTTTTCTTCTTTCCGTAAAGCAAAATATATACGTGATAATACCTCTAAAACTAATTTAGTATTTTGTTTACTAAATATCCCGTCCATAACTATATTTGCAAATAAAGACAAGCTGTTCCTATCTGCCTTATAAATAACATCCCTAGAGAAATAATAATCGACATCTTTAACTTCACCAATCCGTAAGTACATTATCCAGGAATAAAAAGGGTATAGTTTCTCTGTATTTTTTAATGCTATATTAATTGCATTCTTAGCATACTTTTGATTGGTAGAACCCAAGCCAAACTCCTCGTATAACATTAACATGCTATATGAATCTACAAGTTCCAACTCTAGGATATTATTGTATCTACTGGACTTTGTTATATGATTGGGATCAAATCCCTTCTTCTCGAATACACCCGATTTATCTTCGTATGGTTTTATTCTACTAATCATAAAGTCTAATTCTTTTAATGGATTACTAAGTCTTGATTCCAATATTAATAATCTCTCTTTACTATTTTGCATAGTATTTCTTTCTAGTTGGATAAGAATTGATAATATAATACCTTCTATGGACAGCAGACGATAATTATTATTTTTTATTGCAATTATTTTTCTTACAGTAGTTAAATTATTTTCTAGTATTTTTATAGCCTTTTCCTTTTCCCCAATCCTTGAAAAAACTACTGCCTTTTTAACCATCCATTCAAAGTCCTTATTTGTTAATGACCATTCGTCGAGTAGAGTTTTAACTTCGTTATATTCAAATTTCGAAGTCTTCATCAATATTTTTTCGTATATAACTCGATTCTTGATATCTTTGTTTAAATCGCTTTTTTCTAATATCCCAAGATACTTATTAAAATCATCTTCATTATAATCAAGTCTAGCTTCTTTGAGTAACCTATGAACAACATTTTCTAAGCCAAGAGAAATATTTGATTCATTATTCTCATCAACTAAATTCTTCATTCTCTTATGTAATTGATAATCAATGGGAATTTGAAAAGTATGATACGCCCAGATTATTTCATTTACTGCCGATATTCTTTTTTCTACCTTATTTTTATTATCTGCGACTACCCGTTCCAATTCGTTACAAGCTAACTGTAATGTTTCTATGTTACCCTTTTTGATTATGTCAGGCATAATTAGCCACCCTGGATAACTCTGTCTATTATCAATAAAGGCATTTAATAAGTCGTCTGGATTTTTAAAAATATTCCCCACATAACTTTTATAGGGCCAATCCCTTTCATCTTTCTTTTCCTTATACGATAAAAATTGAAATACATCATTAAACATTTGCTCATACACAATTTTTTTATTTTCTTCTTTATATACTTCTTTAAAATCAATAAGGGTTATACCTCTTTCATTAAGTATATTTTCTCTATCATACTCATCAAAGGCAAGCATATAGATTTTTGGCATATGGTCTCCCAAATTCTTATGGACCCATTTTGTCCAGCTTTCAAAGTTTGGATCTTCTCCAGAGAAACCTAATAATACAAATGTTGTTTCCATAATTGATTGTTGAACCATATTAACCAATGGAGCAAACTCCTTATAATATGAATCAAAATCACTTCTAGTAAATATAAAAGGTCTATTCGAAGGGAAACTTCCATGTAACTTCACTATTCTAGGGGCTGCAGCATTAGGAATATCTCTCACATCGTAAATAACATGATAATTTCTTTCAATAATATACGGTAATGTTCTTTCTAACAACGTATCATAATTAGTTGTATACACATCAGACCAAGGAAGCCTTAATAGACTTTTATGAATTTCACCAGGTTCATAATTTTGATCTGGAACAGCTTGTTTTATAAGAGTATCTAAACTATCTCTCCCGTATTCTTCGACATAACTTTCACTAATATCTAACACATTATCACTATTAGGTAATTCAGCATGATTTAATCCTTCTGACACTTTGTTTTTAATACCCAACCAAGTCACCATTCCATCAAGTGAATCATCAAGTTTATTTGCATTTAAGCTAAACCCAGAGCCTATCATCACTGAAACCCTACTTTTTCCATCCTCTGCCCAAAGTTTATCTCGTATTTTTTTAAGTTGGTGGTACTTTGGTAGTTTCTCTTTAAATAAATTAATAGTTTTTTCCATTATAACCCTCCATAAAGTTAAAATAATTATATAGAGTTTTAACAACATAATATTTAACAACTATATAATTGGGCTTACAACTATTCTCTCAAAAACTGTTCAAACAGACTAACACTCTTACCTAAAAATTCATCCTCTTTTTCTGTAATAGGATCAATCCAGTCTGATTTATCCCTAGCCCACTTAATCCAGACTATCATTTTTTCCTTTTCTTCTACCGTGTCAAATCCATCAAGTTTTGATTCTACTACATTTATAAATTTTCTTATCCGCTCTGCTTTCTCCCAACCAATAGCTTGTTGTTCCAATACTTTAAGTCTCTCTAATTCTTCCTCTTTTCGCTCTACCATTTCCCGACGTATACGCTGTTCTTCTAACCGACGAGCTTCTTCAGCTACTCGTTTTTCTCTCATTACCTTCTTCAATCGAATAGCTTCCATTATCCATATGATGATTTCACCAATTTGCTCTTCTATCTTTTTAGTCTCAGTATCATTCCAGTTTTTTCTTTTTGCATGATACTCATCTATTTCAAAGTGAAGTTTTCCAGTCATTACATAATCATAGAAAGGTCCATGGTCTAGCCTAGACTCTAGTTCTCTTTTAGTGGGTTTGCGTTCTATTCTTTTTTGTTTTTCTTTTATAAAAATAGGAACACTATCTTCATTTAGACTAATAAATATTTCATTCCGCTTGTAATATCCCGGATACTTCGGTTCTTTGATTTCTATTGTATATCCTAAATGTTCTAACCCTTTAAATAAAGTGCTATAAAACCTGTATGTCCGTTCCTTTTGTTCATCTGAAACTTTCATATTAATTACTCTGTTCATCGGAGGTCTTGTTGATTCTTCCCTCGAACGGTAGTATTGTTTAGTATCTTGTATTAATCCATGAGGTTTTATTAATTTGCTAGGAACCGATAATGATAAACAATATTCCTTTACTTTTTTTCTTTCATCCCCAGGTAAAAACAAAAGTACATCTTCCATTTTCCTGCCGAGTAAGTCTCCGGATTGGGCTGTTACTATAACTTTGTCTGGTACATCCATTTTTGGTAATGGAGGTATTTTTATTTTATGACCAGCTTTAACTTTTGCCCAATGCCCAGCTTTTGGCAGGGGTATTCCCATCTTTTTACACTGCTTACGTAATGCAACATCAGACACACCATAATGTTTAGAAAGGGAAGTCATAGGTTCTTCCCATACTTCTTTATATAGCTTTACTCGTTCGTAGATTCTAGTTTCCATAATTATCCCTCCTAGTAACATGTATAAAATAAAGAAAGCCACTCTTAGATTAGATATTGCGTAAACCCGTAATCAAACAACGCATACAAAAATGAAGCACCTCTTGCTAAGATAGAAATATCAATTGAAGGAGGTGCTTTTCTATGCCACATGAAGAACTAATCATCGTGCCCGTAACACTCCATCC